>CAZFUK010000965.1:0-1821 GCA_964522005.1 uncultured Anaerolineales bacterium
TTGACTGTCACCCATGTCTCCGAACACCTGTTTCCTATCTCCCCAGTCTATACAGTAGGGAAGGGGGACGGGGGGTTATGTTCCCCTACCTCCCGCACCAGCGGCTGACGACGTCGAAGTAGACCTGCGTGCCGAACAGCAGGTTGGCGACCGAGACGCGCTCGTTGTGGTTGTGGGCCAGCCCGGACATGGCCGGGCCTTCGTAGCGCATGGGGATGAAGCCGAGCACCTGGGTGCCCATGCGGACCACGCTCTTGGCGTCGGTGCCGCCCGTAATCAGGGCCGGCACGGTCACCGCGCCCGGCTCGTGCTCGGCCACGACCTGGGAGATGAGGTGGAACAGGGGGGAGTCCCAGTTGGCCTCCAGGCCACGCGACACGCCCTCGTAGAAGTCAATCTCCACCCCCTCGCCCACCACCGCCCGCACCTCGGCCTCGATGTCGGCCTGAGTCTGGTGGGGCAGGATGCGCGAGTCCACCCGCGCCTCGGCCTCGCCGGGGATGACGTTGATCTTGGACCCGGCGCTGAGGATGGTCGGCGTGGCGGTGTTGTGGAGCGAGGCGTACATGCGGCGCTTGCCCGAGTCGGGCAGCGGCAGGCGGGCGATGGCCTCGGCCTGCACGTCCGGATCGTCGCTCAGCACCCGCAGCAGGTTGTCGCGCTGGTCGGCCGGCAAATGCTGCGCCATCATCTCGATGTGGCCGCGTACCGTGCCGATGACGTGCATGGGCAGGCGGGCGCGGCCCAGCTTGAGCAGGGCCTCGGCCAGGTGCAGCACGGCGTTGTCGGTGTGGGGCAGCGAGGCGTGGCCCGGCGCGCCCCTGGCCCGCAGGCGGAAGCGCGCGGAGCCTTTCTCGGCCGTGGAGCAGGCAAAGAAGACGGTGTCGCCAAAGACGATGGACGTGGGGCCGCCCTCGTTGATGGCGTACTCGGCGCGGATGAGGTCCGGGTGCTGGTCCACCAGGAACCGCGCGCCGTACTTGCCGCCGACCTCCTCGTCCGCCGTCGCCATGAAGATCAGGTCGCGCTTGAGGGGCAGGCCCAGCCGCTTGACGAGCAGCAGGACCATTAGCTCCATCGCCACGACGTTCTTCATGTCCGTCGCGCCGCGCCCCCAGACCACGCCGTCCACCACGTCGCCCGAAAACGGCGGCCGCTCCCACTTGTCCGGCTCGGCGGGCACGACGTCGGTGTGGCCCATGAGCAGCAGGGGCGGCGCGCTGCCGTCGCCTTTCAGCCGCGCCACGACGTTGCCCCGTGTCGGCGCCGACTCCAGGACCGTCGGCTCGACGCCGTCCTTCCGCAGTAGCTCGGCAATGTACTCGGCGCAGAGGATTTCGTTGCCGGGCGGGTTGGTCGTGTCCAGGCGAAGTAAGCCCTGGAGGATGGAGACAACTTCGTTCTGGATGCTATCCCAGTCAAGTGTGGATGTCATTGACACTCCTCTAGCTCATTTATCCGCTAGAATCACGAAGGACACAAAGGCACAAAGGCACAAGACCTGAAAGCATTGTCCTCGTACTCCAGGTGTTCTCTACTCTGAACGAGAGTCCGAACGAGAACGACAAGATACTGTGCCTTTACATCAAGGCTTTGTGCCTTCGTGCCTTTGTGTCCTTCGTGATTCTAGCCTATGACAAACTACGTCTCAACAAGTCGGTCCTCGTCTTCAACGAAACTGCGTTCAGCCGTGCCCAGCCCAGGCGCGGAGGCGGCGGGCGGCCTCTTCCAGCGTCTCGACGCGCTTGCAGAAGGCGAAGCGCACCAGCTTCTCGCCCAGGTGGCGGTCCTGGTCGGCGTAGAACGTCACCGGCGGCAGGG
>CAZFUK010000966.1:0-1820 GCA_964522005.1 uncultured Anaerolineales bacterium
GGGTCGCCGCCGCGCCCTTTGTCGGCGTCAACCCGGGGCTGGCCCTGGGCTTCCAATTGCCCGCGTTCATCGCCGTCGTCATTGGCGGCATGGGCAGCTACGCTGGCGCGGCCCTCGGCGCGCTCATCGTCGGGCTGGCGCGCGCCTTTGGCGACTACCTGGTGCTGACGGGCGTGCAGTTGCCGGGCATGAGCCAGGCGTTCAAGGCCTCGCCCACCGTCGCCAACGCCTCCACCGTCCTCATCATGGCCCTGGTGCTGCTCATTCGACCCAGCGGCTTGTTCGGCAAGAAGGACTAGGTCCATGGAATCCACCGCCCCCACCACCCGCCAGCCGGCCCTGGCCCGCGCGGGCTGGCTCCAGCGCGACGGCCTGCTGCTGGCCGCGCTGGCCGTCCTGGCCCTCTTCCCGTTCCTCACCTCGGTGCTGTCGGGCGAGGCCGTGGACCAGGGCGCGCCCAAGTTCTTCCAGGGTCTGCTCATCCAGATGTTCATCTTCGCCGTCTACGCCATGAGCTACGACCTGCTCATGGGCTACACGGGCATCCTGTCCTTCGGCCACGCCCTGTTCTTCGGCAGCGGCGCCTACATGATGGGCATCGCCCTCAAGCACCTCCAGTGGCCCCTGCTGGCCGCGGTGGCCCTGGTGGTCCTGGTCGCCGTCGTCCAGAGCCTGCTCATCGGCGTCCTCTCGCTGCGCGTCCACGGCGTCTACTTCGCCATGGTCACGCTGGCCTTCGCCCAGGTCGCCTTCCTCCTGGCGACGGCCACCGACTTCCGCCAGTGGACAGGCGCGGAGGACGGCTTGCAGGGCATCCCCGTGCCCGCGCTGGTCAGCCCGACCGACAACCGCCTGCGCTTCTACTACCTGGCCCTCGTCTTCATGGTCGTCATGTACCTGCTGGCAAGGCGCATCGTGGCCTCGCCCACCGGCCGCGTCCTGGTCGCCATCCGCGAGAATGAGAATCGGGCGATGATGCTCGGCTACAACATCTTTGTCTTCAAGATGATCGCCGTCATCCTGGCCGGCGTGTTCGCCGCCCTGGCCGGCTCGCTCAACGCCCTGTGGAACCTCAACGCCACCCCCACCGTGCTCGGCCTGGACATGACCATCGAGGCCCTGCTGATGACCATCATCGGCGGCGTCGGCACCCTCATCGGCCCCATGCTCGGTTCGGGCGTGCTGACCATCCTGGGCTACTGGCTCAACGCGACGTTTGGCCGCAACTGGCTGCTCATCCTGGGCGTTATCTACGTCCTGCTCGTCCTCTTCCTGCCCTACGGCCTCGTCGGCACCTGGCGGCGGCAGAGCGCCCGCTTCGGGCCGGGCGGCTGGCGGGAGCTGCTCAAGCGCACTCGGAGTTAAGGCCATGCTCACCTTCGACTGGCTCGCCAAGCGGGCCGACCTGTCCCCGCATAAGACCGCCCTAGTAGACGCCGCGACCGGCCGCGAGTGGACCTATGCTCAGGCCAACGACCGCGCCGGCCGCATTGGCGCCTACCTGCGCGACGAGTTGGGCGTGCGGCCCGGCGACCGCGTCGCCATCCTGGCCCACAACTCGACGGACTACATCGAAATCCTCTACGCCTGCGCCAAGATCGGCGCGATTCTGGTCTGCCTCAACTGGCGGCTGGCCCCGCCCGAACTGCGCTTCATCCTCGACGACAGCACGCCCCGCGTCCTGGTCTACGACCCGGCCTTCGCGGCGGCGGGTGACCTCTTCCAGGGCCAGACCAGCCTGGAGCGAGGTCTGCCGCTAACGCCCGACGCGTCGGGCGCTACGGCCTACGAGGACGCCCTGACGGCCATGGCCGGGCAGC
>CAZFUK010000967.1:0-1820 GCA_964522005.1 uncultured Anaerolineales bacterium
CCCGCGACACTACGCCGTCTGGCCGACGCGGTGCAAGCCTACGACCCCGCCGCCCTGGTCGTGGTCGGTCACATCGAGAGCGACATCGGGCTAAGCGGGATGGATGCCGTCTGCGTCCTGTTCGGGCATGGCGACATTCAGATGTTTCGGACCCGTGACCACTGGATTGACTGGCTCACTCAGTACGGCGAGCCGGGGCGGTTACGCGACGCACTCGACGCAGCCGCCCAGTTGCCCGCCCCACCGCCCCCGCCCGCCCCGCGTCCCGACCGTGTCCAGCCGTCCGTCCGCTTTTGACAGGAGGCTCCCATGATGGACCTGACCCAGACCACGACCGCCGATGACCTGGCCCCGCGTATCACTGACCTTGTGACCCTGCTACAGCAAGCCCAGCAACGCGCCCGCGCCCGCCAGGCCGAGCCGCCGTCGGTTGCGCGTCGGGCTTGCTACGTCGCTAAGTCTGCCCTGGGTATTGCGCATCGCTCGATGCAACGCTGGCAGGCCGCCGAAGATGACCCACGCCTGCCGACGAAGGACGTGGACGCGCGCCGGCAGACGGCATGGGAAGACCTCAACAGCCTGATGAGGGCGCTGGAACAGTGGCAACAGTGCGAGCCGCGCCCGCTGGTCAAGCAGCAGGTGCAGGACTATCTCAATAGCCTGGCGGGCGCCGTGGAGGAAGCGTGGGAGGCGGACTATGGGGGATGAGACCGTGAGCATCGAGGGCCTGGACGCGCTCCGCTTCTGGCGTGTCTTTGACCTGCACGCCGCCTGCCGGGTCACGCCGGTCGAGGCGTACCGGGCGTTGGTCGAAGCCGAGTGGGACGCCGACGCCGCGCGCCGACGCCTGGAAGGGGTCCACCCATGAGCAAGTACAACAACCGCCGCGTGACGGAGGACGGCGTTGCCTTCGACAGCCTCGCAGAGCTACGGCGCTACCGCGAGCTAAAGATGCTCCAGGCCGCCGGGCATATCACCGTGCTAGAGGTCCACCCGCGCCATGCGCTCGTGGTCAATGGCGTCCATGTGTGCGACTACGTGGCCGATTTTTACTACATCGAGGCCGACGGCCAGGAGCGCGTCGAGGATGTCAAAGGCGTTCGCACGGCGGTCTACCGCCTCAAAAAACGCCTCATGAAGGCCGTACTTGGTATTGAGGTCATCGAGGTACAGGCGTAGGGGTTGCCGCGCTCCTGGGCCTTCCTAGACGCCTAATTGAGGCATCTAGCGGACTCAAAGGGGTACGCGAAATACGAAGCCGGAACGCTGCGAGGCTAGAGGGGGAGAGGGTCAGGGGGGAGGCGGGCGCGGACTACGCGGCCAGTTCACCGGGCGTGTCGGCGTCGGCTAGATCGTCCAGGGCAGGACCGGCGCGTCGTTCATACTCGGCGCGCACCAAACGCTCGACAACGGTGGAGGGCGACGGGCGACGGGCGGCCAGAGGATTGGAGCGGCCTTCATCGTAAGCCAGCCAGCGCAACATTGCCTTGACTTCATCGCTCAGGTAGAGGTTGAAACGTGGATATTTCTTCATGACTGCCTCCATGCTCATCTTATCATACCCATTTGGGCTTTGTCAACCCTACGGCGCATTATGCGCACAACTGTAAGGCAACTGTAAGGTTATCCTATTGCGCTTTATGCGCATAAGACGTATAATAAGAGCATAGACAGCAGCACATTAACAGCAACGATACACCGACCGAACGCAGCCTCGACGGTGGGAGCCAAGACCCCAGCGGAGGCGCGGGCGGCAACGGCAGGAGGGAAGGCAACACGACACACGGGAGGCAAGTATGAACGACAACGAGCAGCACGTC
>CAZFUK010000968.1:0-1811 GCA_964522005.1 uncultured Anaerolineales bacterium
AGCCGACCTGGTCATTCCGGGTGACGCCCTGCGCCCCGGCCTCAACCGCCTCGTCCTGACCGCCCGCGACGACGGCCCGGTCGCCCACTTCACCAACCCGCAAAAGATCGCTCGCCTGGACCGCATCGCCACCGGCGCCGGTTTCTTCTACCAGTGCCTGGAATTCACGGACCTCTCCCCCACCCCCTCCCCTAAAAAGGGAGGGGCGCAGAGTAGGGGCGAGGTCACCTCGCCCGCTCCCGCCCCCGCCCCTGCCAACGGTGGGACGCGAAGTAGGGGCGAGGTCACCTCGCCCTTACACCCCCCCCTCTTCCGCGCCCTCGTCAAGCCCTCCGTCGTCTACCACCAGATCGACGACGGTCGGCTGGTCGAACACTGTCGCCTGTACCTGGAGTTGGGCCGCGCCTTGCCCCAGACCCATTGGACCCTCGACCTGTCGGACGGCCAATCCCACGCTCGCCACGAGTTTACGACGCCGGCCGGCTTCGGCCACCTGTGCCAGCCCTTCGACGTGTTCGACGGCGACGGCCCGGTCCACTACCGTCTGACGGCCCACATGGACGGGGCCTCGGTGGAGGTGACCGGCGAGTTCACCCGTCGGCGCAAGTGGGAGGTGTACGTCACGCCCCACGCCCACACCGACATCGGCTACACCCACCGCCAGTGGGAGGTGGCCGAGCGGCTGTGCCGCAACATTGACGCCGCGCTCGACCTGATTCAGGCGGCGGACAAGGGCGAGGGGCCGCCGGTGGCCTACCACCTCGACGCCAGTTGGGCCTTGGACACCTACCTCAAGACCCGCTCGCCCGAACGCATCGCGCAGTTAAGGCAGGCCGTCCAGGACGGCCATATCGGTGTGGCGGGCAACTATGGCGTCGTCCTGACCCAGTTCGCGGCCCTCGAAGACCTGGTCCGCCTCCACGAGTTCACCGCCGACTTCCTGCGTGACCTCACGCCAGGGCCAGTCTTCGACACCAGCATAGACGTGCCCTCGCTGACGAGTTCACTGCCCGACGTGCTGGCCGGCCTGGGCGTGCGCGGCTTGGTCCTGGCGGCCAACCAGGACCGTGGCCCCTCGCGCCTCAACGGTCAGCTTCACCGCCACTCGCCGTTCACCTGGCGGGGGCCGGCGGGGGGGAAGCTGCTGGTCTGGTGGGCCAAGATGTACTGCGAGTTACGTAAAGTCTGTGGCAGCCCGCCCGACTTGGACACCGCCGAGACGGGCCTGACCCTGTGGCTCGATGAGTTCGAGACGCCCGACTACCCGCTCGCCTCGGTCCTGCTCTACGGCCAGGAGGCCGACAACACTGACCTGGACCCCCAGCCAATGCAGTTCGTCCACCAGTGGAACGCGGCCTATGCCTACCCGCGCCTGGTGATGAGCGATGTGGCCTCGTTCTTCGAGCGCGTCGCAGCCGAGTGCGGCAGCGACCGCCCGGTCTTCCGAGGCGACCTGGGCGCCTACTGGGAGGACGGCGTCGGCTCTTCCCTGGCCGCCACCGTCCAGGCCCGCGCGGCCCAGGCCAACCTACCGGCCGCCGAGCGGCTGGCCGCCCTGGCCGCCCTCCACCAGCCGGCGCTGGTCTACCCCCAGGCCGACTTCGACGCCGCCTGGCGCGAGCTTCTGCTCTACGACGAGCATACCTGGGGCGCCTTCCTGTCCGGCCCCGATCCGGACGCCCTGCTCCAGGCCGACGAGTGGGCGGTCAAGGCGGGCTTCGCGGCCAACGCCGACGGCGAGGCGACGCGCCTGCTGCACAGCGCGGTCACGCGCCACACCCTGGAACTGGGCACAGCCGGCCGCGAGGTCG
>CAZFUK010000969.1:0-786 GCA_964522005.1 uncultured Anaerolineales bacterium
GCTCAGCACCACCAGATGGCTGTGGAGGGCCATGCCCGCCACCTGCGATCGCGTCACCCGGTCGGCCGGCCCGTTGCGCCCCTCGAAGAGCAGGAAGCTGTTGCCGGTGCCGTCAGGCAGGGCGAAGCCATGGGTGCCGATGTGCAGGATGTCGAACTCCGGGGCGCGCCGAAGCAGGTCGCCCGCCGTGGCGTGGGCGATGTGCTCCCCGCCCAGGAGGCCGGCCACCAGTTCGGCCTCCCGCACCACACCGTCCAGGTCGAACAGCCCTCCGCGGGTCCGGGCCTCGGCCAGCATCGCATCCGGAGGAAGGGCCTCGAAGGTGCTCGCGGAGAAGGCCCCCACCCGGGGACGGTGCAGCGGGGCGGTGGCCCCTGAGGTACGGCACAGGATCGCCGCGCCCAGCTCGTAGCGCACGGCCAGTTCCTCGATCAGGAAACGCTCGGGGTCTTGCAGGCCCGGCAGCAGCTCGAGGTTGAGCAGGAAGAGCTCACGATGGGGGATGACGATGAGGTGATCGGTGCCCGGGTCCACCAGACCATCGAGCAGCAGTTGGCGACAGCGCAAGGTCCAGGCCTTGTCCATCGGCGGGGTGCTCCGCGCCCATGCGTCCGACGAGAGCGCACCCGCGCGCAAGGCCGCAAGACCGCTCAGGAGGTCGGCCGGGCGCGGTCGCCGCTCCAGACGCAGGTCCTTGGCGGTGGCACTGACGGTGAAGAGCGCATCGCTGCCCAGATAGAGGTCCAGCACGGTGGCGTGCTCACGGGCCGCCACGTCCCGCAGGTC
>CAZFUK010000969.1:796-1808 GCA_964522005.1 uncultured Anaerolineales bacterium
GTCGCACGCCACGGTCAGGTCGTGCGGGTCGCTCAGGGCGGGATGGCGCCGGCGCAGGTCGGCGAGGTGCGCGCTGTAGGCCGCCTCGGCGCGCAGCAGGCGGTCGGCTTGCGCGGTGCCGGGCTCATCGAGGTAGGCGCTGTTGGCGTCGAAGACCGCGGAGCGCAGGCGCAAGCGTTCCCGCTCCTCTTCCGGAGGCAGCAGGGCGGCCCACTGTTCTTCCTGCCGGAGCTGCTGATGCAGCAGGGCGCCCTTGGTGCGGGCGAGCACCCGGGCGGCTTCTTCGGCGACACGTGCATGCTCGTCCTTGACCCGGGACAAGGCTTCCAACAGCGCCTCCACCGGATCGTGGTCGGCCGCGCCGACGAGCTCATCGGTCCCGGTGGCGAAGAACCCGAGCTGGTTCTGCAGGTGCATGTCCACCGCCGCCCGCAGGCACGGCAGCGCCTGTGCGATCCGGCCATGGCGCAGGTGGAGCCGGCCGACGTGAACAAGGACCTCCACGGAGGAGGTGTTGAAGGAGGAGGTCGGTCGCGCGCCACCGCCGGTGTCGAGCAGGCGATGGTGGTCCACGATCGAGTCGGCCAGGGCAAAGGCCGCGGTCGTGTCGCCGTTGGCCTCAAGCGCGTGCATGTGGGTCGTGGCCCACTGCAGGGCGAGCAGGTCGCGTTGCATCAGGGAATCGTGCAGGGCGGCGCGTAGGCCGCTGGAGCTGAGCAATGCATCACCGGCCCGGCCCGTGGCAAGAAGGGCGCGCACCCGGGTGAGCAACAGCTTGAGCGCCGCCTCGCGGAAGGCGGGCACCGACAGGATGCCGGGGCGCAGGAGGGGCCCGGCGGTGGCGCAGGTGGCGAGGGCATCCTTCGCACGTCCAGCCTGGAGCAGGAGGTCGGCCTTGTAGGCCGTGAAGCTGAGCCAGGGCGGGGAGCCGCGGCCGGGCTGTCCGGGCCGGCTGTTGGTGTCGAGCCGGATCAGGGCGCGGTCCATGTAGTGCAGGCAGGAATCGATGTCG
>CAZFUK010000970.1:0-1803 GCA_964522005.1 uncultured Anaerolineales bacterium
TGCGCCTATCTTGCCACAATTGGCCCATGTATGGTATAGTTAGACTGTACCGACCGAGCGCCCCGCTGCTCTCCCCCACGGCCTTGCTGCCCCCTGTCGCCAACACTCAATTAGCCTAGCCCTGGCTGAGCTTGTCTTCGTCCCCGTGGGGACGTAGAGAAGTCGCCTGTGGCCGTCTGAGGTGTGTCATGCCGTCGGGCGAGCCGCCTAAATCTAGCCTCACGCCTAGCCCCACCCCCGACCCGGCGCTAGGGGAAACCTCCCTGGACCACTGGACTCGGCGGGCGAGCCGCCTCCTGCGCGCGCCCCTGGCCTGGGTCGCGGGGAGGGAACCGGGCGGGCTGGTGGTCAGAAGCGCGGTCGGGTGGATGCCGTCGGCGGAGGACCAGCCCCTCCCTGATCCGCTGGCGTCGCTCCTCCAGCCGGTCCTGGAGACAGCCGCCCCTGTCCTCGTCGCCGCTGTACCCCCTGTGCTGGATGAAATGGGGATAGCGGCGTATGCCGGCGCGCCGCTCCTTGCCTCGGATGGGGCCGTACTCGGCGTGCTCAGCGTCGCGGACGGCGAGGCGCGCGCCTGGACCGACGACGACCGGGCGCTGCTTCAGGACCTCGCCGCCGCCGTCGCCGCGCGCCTGGAGCGGGAGGCCCTGGCCGCCCGGCTCCGCGCGGCTGAGCAGGCGGCGGAGACCGCGCGGGACGCCCTGGAGCGCAGTGAAACCCGCTTCGCCAAGACCTTCAGCCTCAGCCCCCTCATCCTGACCATCACCTCGGCCACCGATGGCCGACTGATTGATGTCAACGAGACGTTTGAACGGATGACGGGCTACCCGCGGGCGGAGGCGCTGGGGCGGACGCCGGTCGAACTGGGACTGTGGCTCAACCCCGTGGCGCGGGACGAGGGCTTGCAGACACTGCGGAGCGTGCAGAGCCTGAGTAACGTCGAAGCCCAGTTTCGGATGCGCGACGGCCAGGTGGTGACCGCGCTATGCTCGGCCGAAGTGATCGAGCTAGACGGCGAGCCGTGTGTCCTGACCGTGCTCAACGACATCAGCGAGCGCAAACGCGCCGAAGACGTTCTCCAGCGTTACCAACTGCTGTCACAACGCGCGCGCGACATCGTCCTCTTCGTCGGCCGCGATGGCCGCATCCTCGAAGCGAACCAGGCCGCCGTCGAAGCCTACGGCTACGACCGTGACACGCTGCTGAGCCTCAGGATTTATGACCTCCGCGCCCCGGTCACCTCGATGGAGATCGCGGACCAGATGGCCCAGGCTGATGGCGCGGGGGTCCTGTTTGAGACGGTTCACCGCCGCCGCGATGGGACGACGTTTCCGGTGGAGGTCAACTCCATTGGCACGGATATGGGGGGCGAACGTGTCCTGTTGAGTATCCTGCGCGACATTACCGATCGGAAGCGGCTGGAGCGGCAGAAGGACGAGTTCATTGCCGTCGCCAGCCATGAACTCAAGACCCCACTCACCAGCGCCAAGGTGTTTGCCCAACTGCTCCGCAAACGCCTCGACCGCCTCCAGGACGACGCGGCCCGGCGCTACCTCGACCGAGCCGAGCAGCAAATAGATAAGCTGACCGAGCTGGTCAACGACCTGCTGGACGTCTCGCGCATCGAAGCGGGCCGGCTGGAACTCCAGCCCCAGGCGTTCAGCCTTGTAGACTGCGTGCGGCAGATCGTCGCCGACATCCAGCCCACCGCCGACAGCCACCACATTGTGGTGGAAGGCGAGGTGACCGCTCCTGTCGGCGCTGACCCGGACCGGGTCGGCCCGGTCGTCCTGACCCTGCTGA
>CAZFUK010000971.1:0-1800 GCA_964522005.1 uncultured Anaerolineales bacterium
CCTGCCCAGAGTTTTGACAGAATTAACAGAATGAACAGAATATATAATTATGTAAATTATGTTAATTCTGTCAAATGCGGTCTGGGTTAAACGGTGACGGTCTGGTGGAGGCGGGAGGACTGGCGGGCGGCGGCAGTGAGTTGGGCCACGCGCAGGCCGACGACCGGCGGCGAGGCGTTGGGCGCGCGGCCCAGGATGGCGTCTACCCAGTTGCGGTCGGGCGTCGAGCCGGGCGGCAGGCTGACCGGCTCGGTGAAGCCCTCACTACTCAGGGTGTAGACGCGGCCGTTGCGGTAGAGCAGCGCGCCCTGGGTGCCGCTAATGGTCACGTCCTCGAAGACGTGGGTGGCGACATAGGGCATGTTGCCCACGACGGTGAGGCTGGCGACCGCGCCCTGGCCGAAGCCAATGGTCAGCGTCGAGTTGACGTCCACCGGCGCGCCGTCATTATCAATGTGGCCGTTGACCCACGCCACCGGCTGGTCCACCAGCCAGGTGATCACGTCCACCAGGTGGCTGCCGGTGTCCATGAGCATGCCGCCGCCGCTCAGGCTCTCGTCCTGCCGCCATGTGCCCACCGTATTCTTGCGCCAGTTCTGGCCCTGCACCGCCGAGACCATGGTGACCTCGCCAATGGCGCCGCGCTGGATGGCCGACTTGATGTAGAGGTAGGCCGGCTGGTAGTGGCGCTGGTAGCTGACCAGGACGACGCGGCCCGTCGCCTCGGCCTGCGCCACCACGCGCTCGCCGTCCTCCGGTGTCGTCACCATTGGCTTTTCGACCAGGACATGCACGCCTCGGCTCAGGCAGCCCAGGATGTGAGCGGCGTGGAGGGTGTGCGGGGTAAAGATCTCAACGCCGTCGAGGGGGACGGCGTCGAGCATGGCGTCGAGCGAGTCAAAGGCCGGGGTGTCGGCCAGGGCCGGGTAGAGGGCGCGCAGATTGGCGACCCCCTCCGGGCGTGGGTCGGCCAGGGCGGCGACCGCTACGTCGCGCAGGTTCAGCAGGGTGGCGACGTGGAACTTGGAGAAGTTGCCGCAGCCGAGAATCCCAATCCGTAAGGGGGTCATAGGGAGTCTCCCAGGGGGGATACATGGCGACAGTGGGCAGTAAACCGTGTCTACCGCCCACTGTCGAGGGAAGCGTGTCTCAAGCGTACTGGGCCAGTTTTTCCTTCGCCACGTCAAGCTCGGGCGCGCCCAATTCCTCGTAGATGGTCACGGCCTGCTGGATGAGGTCGTGGCCTTTGGCCCGGTCGCCCGCCTCCGCCTCGTTGACGCCCATCTCGAACAGCGTGTAGGCCACCCCGGCGCGGTCGTTGGACTGCTGGTTGAGGGTCAGGCTCTCGGCGTACAGCTCGCGGGCGCGTTGGCGGTCGCCGCTGGCGACATAGGTGATGGCGAGGCTGTGCAGCGCATCGGCCAGCGTGTCGGAGTCATTGGTGGCGCGCGCCTGGGCCGCGCTCTGCTCGAACAGGCGGCGGGCCTCGTCCAGCCGGCCCTGCTGGGCGATGGCGTTGCCGATTTCCAGGATGATGCTGTCCTTCAGGTCCCGCATCTGGGTCTGCTCGGCCAACTCCAGGGCGTCGCGGTAGTACTTCTCGGCCTCCGCCCACTGCTCCTTCTCGTAGAGCAGGTAGGCGATGGAGCGGGTCAACTGGGCGATCTTGGGCTTGTCGTTGAGCCGACGGTAGAGGCCGAGCGCCTTCTCATACGCCTCGATGGCTTCGTCGCGTTCGCCCTGGAACTGGTGGACCTCGCCCAGTTCCATAAACGACTCGGCGTCGCCCTCGGTGCTCTT
>CAZFUK010000972.1:0-1797 GCA_964522005.1 uncultured Anaerolineales bacterium
GGTCGGCGCACTCCGGCCCCACCCCCGACTACCGACTACGGTCTACTCTCTACTGTCTACTTCTTACTTCGCCACTGTCGCCGTCGCCAACGGGCGCGGGGTCAAGGTCGGACCCGCGCCGCGCGGGGTAGACGTGGGTCGCACGGGGGTGGGCGGGTTGGTCAACTCGGCGGGGATGACCTCGTCGCGGAAATTGCGCTCGATGGTCGCCTGGCTCTGGAGGTTGCTCAGGAACGTGTCGAACGCCTGCTGCTCGCGGCTGCGGCGGTCCGTGTCCGAGATGGGACGCTGGGTGGGCGCTTCCGTGACCTGGAGGATGTACCACTGATCGCCCACCTTGAACGGGTCGCCAATGGCGTTGACGGCCTGCGAGAAGGCAGCCTTCTCCACCTGCGGGTCCTTGTCGCCCTGGGTGAAGTAGCCCAGGTCGCCGCCCTGGTCCTTGGTCTCCGTATCCTTCGACACTTGCTGCGCCACCGTCTCAAACTTCTCACCGGCTTTGAGCCGCTCAGCCACCGTCTTGGCCGCGTCCTCGCTGTCCACCACAATCTGGCGGGCGCGGACCTGGAGCGTCGTGGCCGGAATGCTGGCGGCGGCGATGGCCTGCTCGCGGAAGCGGTTATACATGATTTCCGCCCTCTTGCGCTCACGGTAGAAGCCCTCGTCCAGCCCGGTCTGCTGCTTCAGGTCGGTCAGGAACTGGTTGTAGTCCTGCTTGAACTGGTCTTCGGTGACGATGCTGGGCGTAGTGGTGGGGCCGACCGTCGGCGCGGGCGTGCCGGGCGGCAGGGTCGCCGTGGGGCCGAGCGTCGGCGTGGGCGGGCCAGACGTTGCCGTGGGCGTGCCGTTGGGGAAGTAGGCAAACTCGTCCTGGACCGACTTGGTGATGTCGGCGTCCGAGATGCTGATGTTCTGACGCTGAGCCTCCTGCCGCAGTACCTCGTCCGTGATCATCGTCTCGAACACCTGCTGAGGCAGTTGGGTCGCCAGGTATTGCTGGAGCTGCTGCGCGAAAGCGCCTGACGCCCCGAGCGGGCCGAGCCGCTGCTCGGTGCGGAACTTCTCGAACAGGACGCGGCGCCGATAGTCGTCGGGCGTGATGGCCGTGCCGTTGACCACGGCGAGGGGCTGGCGCGGCTTGAGGTAGTATTGCTGGAGCGCGCCAATCGCCAGGATGACGACGGCGATGCCCAGCAAGCCGCCAAACAGGTACATAATCCGCCGCAGCCGCTCCTCTTCACCGCGTCGGTGACGCAGTTGCCGAGCCGTGGGCGCGGCCACGGGCTTCTGGGCTGCCCGTTGACTTCGCTTCGCCATGAGGGTTCTCCACTTCAGGTTGCCGCTTGAGACAGGATAGCAAATGGCTGATAGCGAGGGGGTGAAAGCCTCTCTTGTCGAGACGCCGCCGACCAGCTATCAGCCATCCACGAATCCACTAACGACGTAACGTTCGGTTCAGCCGCTAGCCACGCGCCTGGTGGCCGGTGTAGGGCAGCAGGGCCAGGTGCCGCGCGCGCTTGATGGCGCGGGACAGGATGCGCTGCTGCTTCGCCGACGCGCCGGTCTTGCGGCGCGGCTTGATCTGCCCGGACTCGTTCAGGAAGCGCTGCAAGAAGTCAACGTTCTTGTAGTCAACCAGGCTGAGGTCCTTGGGGAAGGGCTGCCGCCGGCCACGGCCGCGCGGGCCGCCGGGGCCACCGCGACCGCGCATCCCCCCCCCCTGGGGGCGCGGGCCACTCTGGTACCGCTGGCCCTGGGGGCGCGGCCCCCGGTCCGACGGGCCACTGGCCGGCCGCT
>CAZFUK010000973.1:0-1789 GCA_964522005.1 uncultured Anaerolineales bacterium
TCGCGGCGTGACCTCCCCCCAGCTCGCCTCAACTTGCCCCTGTTTTACCCCCCTAACTGCTCTGAAACCGGATGAGGATTCATAGAACGCCAGCCGGCGCTGGACCTATGAGGCGTCCAATTGCTTTGTGGAGGGAAAGCCATGCCATCACCGCGTCGTTCGAGGTCCCTGGGACCGTCCCTTGCGATTCCCCTGGCCGTCGTTGTCTTCCTGCTTCTCGCCCTGGGCGTGGTCAGCGCCATGCCCATCGAACCCGACTCCGTCTCCCCCGCCCCGGTCCCCCACCTGCTCACTCCCAACCCCACGACGGCCTGGCCGGCGTGGTGCGACAACGCGCGCCTCGGCGGCCGGTGGCTGGGTCAGGAATGCGTGGTCGAACTGCGCGATGAGACGATGGGCGAGGCCTACTACTGTGTCGGTGTGGAAAGCCCGCCGTTCCGCTTCTGGCCCACGGACATGCCCGCGCCCTATGTTCCCATCTGCGCGTCGCGGGGTCTGAATATCGCCTGGGCCAAGCCGTGGGGACCGACGTCGACCAACACGCCGCTGACGACGAACACGCCTACGCGGACGAACACGCCCACGCGGACGAATACGCCGACCAACACACCGACCAACACGCCGACCAACACCCCAACCAATACGCCGACGAACACGGCGACCAATACCCCAACCAACACACCCACTAACACACCCACTAACACGGCGACCAATACCCCAACCAACACACCCACCAACACACCCACTGATACACCGACCAATACGCCAACTAACACGCCTACCCATACGCCGACGACCCCACCGACCAACACCCCGACGAGCACCCCCGCCCCCCTACAGGGCTGCATGACGGGTAAGGATGGCACGGGCGGCGTCTTGATGGGCGTGGTCAACACCTATTACCCGGGCGGCGTCAGTGTCGCGGCTGGCTCGACCACCATCCCGGTCGGCGCGTTGCGGGGCGGCGCGCCCATCGCGGCGGGCGACTGCTTGCTCGTCATCCAGATGCAGGACGCGGACATTGACAGCAGCAACACGGGCGCTTACGGCGATGGCACGGCGGGTGAGCCGGCGCGCGGCGCGACGGCGCTCAACAACGTCGGGCGCTACGAGTATGTGACGGCCCAGGGGCCGGTGAGCGGGGGCGTCATCCCCATCGCCAGCATGGGCGCTGGGGGCGGCTTGCAGCACAGCTACACCGAAGCGGCGGCCTCCGACACCCACGGCCAGCGCCGCTACCAGGTCGTGCGGCTGCCGCAGTACGCGGGCGCGACGCTGGGGTCGGGGCTGACCGCCGCGCCGTGGGACGGCTCGACGGGCGGCATCCTGGCCTTTGACGTTATGGGCACACTGACGCTGGGCAACGCCCAGGTGCGGGTGGATGGCCTGGGCTTCCGAGGCGGCGGCGGCCATCAAGTATCGGGCGGGACGGGCGGCATGGCCGAGGACTACCGCAACCTGGCCGCCAGCCCCTACCACGGCGTCAAGGGCGAAGGCATCGCCGGCTCCCCGCGCTACATCTATAATGCCCTCACCAATACCGTGCTCGATACGGCTATCGAGGGCTACCCGAATGGCAGCACGGCGCGCGGCGCCCCTGGCAACGCTGGCGGCGGCGCGACGGATGCCAATCCCGCCAATAACTCGCAGAACGCGGGCGGGGGCGGCGGCGGGAACGGCGGCGTGGGCGGCCAGGGCGGCAACTCCTGGTCAACCAACCTGCCCACTGGCGGCTTCGGCGGCTCCCTCTTCCCGGCGGCTCAGGACCGGCTGGTGATGGGCGGCGGCG
>CAZFUK010000974.1:0-1789 GCA_964522005.1 uncultured Anaerolineales bacterium
GGGAGAAGAGAGAGTGGACGAAACGCCCCTCCCTTGCTAGGGGAGGGGACGGGGGTGGGGTTCGGCCTGTGTTACGCCAGCAGGGCGAGGGCCTGATCAATACGTTCGAGGGTCGTGGCGTGGCCCAGGTGCTCGATGGTGCCGAACAGCGGCGGGGCGACGCGCTTGCTGGACAGGGCGACGCGCAGGATGCTGAACAGGTCGCCCGCCTTCCAGCCACGTTCTTCCGCCAGCCCGCGCAGGGCGGCCTCGACCGGTTCGGCGGTGAAGGGTTCGAGGGTCGCCAGCAGGGCGCGCGACGCTTCGAGCGCGGCCCGCGTGTCCGCCGCCGTCATCTTCTTGGGGATCAACTCCTCGACCGTCGGGGCGGGCGGCGGGACAAAAAAGAAGTCCAGCAGGTCGGGCGCTTCGTCCAGCGTGGTCAGGCGCTGCTGGACTAGCGGGGTCAGGGGCAGCAGGTCGTCGCGGCAGACGGCGACGCCGGCGCGGTGCATAAACGGCACCAGGCGGCGGGCGAGTTCGTCCGGCGCGAGCATGCGAATGTGGAGGCCGTTGAGCCAGTCCAGCTTCTCGTAGTTGACAGCGGTGGGCGAGGGGCGCACGCGGTCCAGCTTGAACGCCTGAACGAGTTCAGGGATGGTGTAGACCTCGCGGTCGCCGCCCTCTTCGCCCCAGCCCATGAGCGCCGCCCAGTTGACCACGGCCTCGGGCAGGTAGCCGCCGGCGCGGAAGTCGCGCACGAAGGTCGGCTGGTCGGTGGTCGAGCCGCGCCGCTTGCTCATCTTGCCTTTGCCCGACGGGTCGAGGAAGATGGAGGGGTGGACGAACAGGGGCGGCTCCCAGCCCAGAGCGCGGATGATGAGGATGTGGAAGGGCAGGCTCGGTAGCCACTCCTGGCCGCGCAGGACGTGGGTGATGCGCATCAGGTAGTCGTCCACCATCGCCGCCAGGTGGTAGGTCGGGAAGCCGTCCGACTTGACCAGGACCGGGTCGCGCAGGGTGCGGTTCGGGGTGCGGATTTCGCCGCGGATCTCGTCGCGGGCGACCGTCTCGCCGTCCAGCGGTACCTTGAACAAGACCGCCGGCTTCACCCCTGCCTCGCGCCGTCGGCGGGCCTCGTCGGCGGGCATGGCCCGCATCAGGCGGTTGACCTCGGCCGCGTCGCCCTGGCCGACACTCTTCGTGATGGCCTCGATTTCCTCGGACGTGTAATAGGACTCATAGGCGTCGCCGCTGTCGAGCAGCCGCTGGGCGTGCGCGTGGTAAATCGGCAGGCGCTCCGACTGGAGGTAGGGGCCGTAGGGGCCGCCGATGTCCGGGCCTTCGTCCCACTCCAGGCCCAGCCAGCGCAGCCCGTCCATCAACTCTTCCAGGCTGCCCGGCACGTAGCGCGAGCGGTCGGTGTCCTCGATGCGCAGGATAAACTGGCCGCCCGTCTGGCGCGCCAGCAGCCAGTCGAACAGGGCGGTGCGGGCCGTGCCGATGTGGAGCGAGCCGGTCGGGCTAGGGGCGAAGCGAACGCGGACAGGGGCGGCGGAAAGTGACATAGGTCCTCGAACACAGAGGTTGAAGATTGAAGACTAATGACTGATGATTAGTCATCAATCTTTAATCATCAATCATTAGTCTTTTATGTCCAGTCGAATTTCAGCAACTGGCGGCGGAGCAGGCATTTGAGGTTCTGGCATTGGTGGCGGTTGTTGCGCCATTTGCGTTGGTGGCTGTTGAACACTTCCCATTCCTGCTTGAGGAGGAGGCATTTGATTGGCAGCTAATGTAGGATCATCTG
>CAZFUK010000975.1:0-1778 GCA_964522005.1 uncultured Anaerolineales bacterium
GGTCAAGGAACTGCGCAGCCTGGGTATCCAGCCCGATGTCATCATCACCCGCTCGGACTACACCGTCACGCCCGACGTGCGGTCCAAGATTGCCCTGTTCACCGACGTAGACGTGGAGGGGGTCATTCCGCTGGTGACGGCGGATACCATCTACGCCGTGCCGCTGGAACTGGAGGAGGTCGGGCTGGGCGACTTCCTGGTGCGCGAGCTGGGGCTGCCTGCCCGCCAGCCCGACCTGGCTGACTGGCGCGGCCTGGTGGACCGCATCCGCGCGCCCAAGCCGAGCCTGCGCGTGGCCGTCGTCGGCAAGTACGTCGAACTCCACGACGCCTACCTCAGCGTCAAAGAGGCGCTCCACCACGCGGGCATCGAGCAGGGGGCGGACGTGGACATTGACTGGATTGACCGCGAGGAGTTGGAGAAGGAGGACGCCGCCGCGCGTCTGGCCGGCGTGGTCGGCATCCTGGTGCCCGGTGGCTTCGGGCATCGCGGAGTCGAGGGCAAGATCATGGCGGCCCGCTTCGCCCGCGAGAACCGCGTACCCTACCTGGGGCTATGCCTCGGCATGCAGGTCATGGTCATCGAGCTGGCGCGGCACGCGCTGGGCAACGAGACGGCCAACAGCACGGAGTTCCACCCGACGACCAAGCACCCGGTGATTGACCTGCTGCCCGAGCAGCGGAGCATCACCGAGATGGGCGGGACGATGCGCCTGGGCGCGGAGACGAGCCGCGTGCGGACGGGCACCCGTGCCTACGCCGCCTACGGGTCCGAGCGCATCTCGGAGCGCCGCCGCCACCGCTTCGAGGTCAACAACCACTACCTGCCCATCCTCCAGGCCGCCGGGCTGGTGGTGAGCGGGACGAGCGCCGATGGGACGCTGGTGGACATCGCGGAACTGGCGACGCACCCCTGGATGCTGGGAACGCAGTACCACCCGGAGTTTAAGTCGCGCCCCAACCGCCCCCACCCGCTGTTCAGCGCGTTCATCACGGCGGTCAAGGCGCGGACAGGTCGGGATGGCGTCGCGGAGGAGTACGCCACGGTGGCCGAGCCGGCGTAATCCTAAATCACGCCAGGTCGCTGTCCCAGGGCAGGAAGTTGTTCCAGCGTTGAATCAGGTACGGCTTGAGGGCCGCGAAGATGTCGGCCTGGCGGCGGATGTGGTCCTCGATCTGGGCGTAGTTCAGCCCATCCACCTCCTGAATCATGCTCACCTTGCGCGCGTAGTACAGCGGCAGCAGGGCCATGACGACCTTGTCCGGGTCGCCCTCGCCCTTGTTGTAGAGCACCGCGAAGTCGTACACGACCCTCGCCCACAGGTCGGCCGGGAAGGACAGCGTCCCTTCGGCCTGAATCACCTGGAGCACCCGCTCCAGGTTCTCCTCTGACAGCACCACCTCCCAGGCGCCTCGGAAGCGCCGCGTCCCCTTGCGAATCGCCTCGCGGATAGCCTGCCGCATGGCCGGTACCGGCTCCGGCTCCATGCGCACAAAGTCCCCATACACCGGCACCGGTAGCGGCCCCGTCGTCTGCGGCCACTTGCGGCGGTAAATCGAAATCAGACGGAACAGCGTGCTGACCACCTGCAGGAACTTCGGCTCAAAGCCCACCGGGGGGTCGCGGAAGTCGTGGGTCTTGGTGCCCAGAGGCGCCTGGCCGAGCTTCCAGCCGTCGTTGATGGCGAGCGTCGTCATCCAGATGTGGATGCCGAAGCGCGCCACGTCCGTCTCCCACACGTCGTGGTCCAGGAAGGCGCGGATGAGGTTGCCGGACAG
>CAZFUK010000976.1:0-1778 GCA_964522005.1 uncultured Anaerolineales bacterium
AATATGCGTGGGATAAGCTGCTGGAGGCCGGCGAAGGCGAGTGGCTCCGCGGGCGACACCTGGACTATTACCTAGCACTGGCCCAGGCAGGGGGTCAGGGGCTACTGGGCGGCCAACAGCGGGCCTGGCTGCAGCGCATCAGCGCTGAGTTGGAGAACTTCCGCACTGCCATCCACTGGTCGCTCGATGCCCCAGCCGAGAGCGCGCGGCCGGAGTTGGGGGTCCAGATAACGTGGGCCTTGTTCTGGTACTGGGCACATACTGGCACCCAATTGGAAGCGAGCCGCTACCTGGCCACCTTCCTGGCGCTTCCCGTCGGCCGGCAACCCACCGCCGCCCGCGCCCTGGCCCTGCTGGGCGGTCAGTGGCTCGGTCAAAGGGGCAGCGATACGACTTATATTGAGGAGAGTATCGCTCTGTTTCGCCGTGGGGCCGACAAACATGGTCTGGCGTGGGCCATTGCTTATTTAGGGAGTACTGAAAATTTACATCGGCGCAACTTTGTCGAAGCTGAAAGACTCATGGCCGAGAGCGGGAGCCTCTTTCAAGAACTGGGGGAGCGCTCCGGGCTGGCTTACGTTCGCCTCCAGCAAGGGCTGCTTGCGATGCGGCAGGCCGATTACGCCCAGGCTCGCGCTTACCAGCAGGAAAGCGCGGACCTCTACAAGGCGGCGGGGGATCGCATCAACTATGGCATAGCGGTTAGTCACATGGGTATGTCATACTTGTGGGAAGGCGACTATGCCTCGGCCCGGGTCCGCTTCGCCGAGAGGCTGTCTATCGCTCAGGAGGGCGGGGGCGTGTTCAACATCCGCGCCGGCCTTGTGCTCCTCGGAACGGCGGCGCTGTTCCAGGGTGATTACGAAGCGGCTCTAGCCATCTTCAGCCAAAGCCAGGCTTTTGGGTCACAAATGGGTTTGTACGCACGGGGCATCGAAATCGTGAGCCGGGGAGAAGCCTACCGCTTGATGGGAGACCCATCGGAGGCGGTGCGGCTCTTCCGGGAGGGCCTGCTCCAGCCTATCCGTGTTGGCCTGGATCGCTGGGCCGTCCTTGTCGCCCTGCGGGGTTTGGCTGGTCTAGCCCTGGGGGCAGGGAACGCCGAGCGAGCGGCGCGGCTGCTGGGCGCCGCCGAAGGTAACCTGTTACGGAGCGGGACCGGTCTCGAAATACCCGCCGGTGTTACCTACGAGCAGGACCGGGTCACGGCCCACGCCCGCCTGGGTGACGCGGCCTTCGCGGCGGCCTGGGCCGCCGGCGAGGTGATGACGCTGGAGCAGGCCATCGCCTACGCCCTGTCCGACACGGGTTTAACCAGCGCCGAGAAGTGGCCCGGCCTGCCCTAAGTTCAGGCGGTTACAGGCGTTAGCTTCAAGTCGAGTTGCTGGAACTGGCTCAAGCGGTCCGAGCTATGCCAGGCTTCCACGACCTTGCCATCCTTGAGGTGGAACAGAATCAACCCCCTGAGCAAGGGGATGTGCTTGCCAATGGCGGTGTCGGGGAAGAAGGTACTGCCGCCCTGATAGGTGCCGCTGTAGATGAGGCGGGCCGCGATACGGTCTCCGTCTACAATCTGCTCCTCGACGTTAAACCGCAAATCGGAGAACATGGAGCGCGTCCCCAGAATGGCCTGCTTCATCCCCTCGGCGCCCTGGAGGACAACATCGCTGTTCAAATAGTAGACGCAGTCGGGGGCGAATAACTCGTCTATGACGGCCATATCGCCCTGGTTCCACCCCTCCTCAAAGTAGCGCTGAGCAAGAGCATGTGTATCGGTC
>CAZFUK010000977.1:0-1772 GCA_964522005.1 uncultured Anaerolineales bacterium
ATCATCTCCGACGGCACGGGCGCGATCTGCAACGTCCTGCCCGACCCCCCGTGATGACAGTCCTTGGTAGCCAGTAGACAGTAATCTGTAGTCTGTCCTCGGTCCCTGGTCCGTCCAGGGACCGAGTTTTTTGGCCCGTCGCGCCCGTATTGCCATCCTTGTCTGGGGCCGACTCGTGTTATAATTCCCCCTATGTCCCACGCCCTTCACTTCACCATCCTCGGCCGCGACCCCCAGACCTGGGCGCGGGCGGGCGAGATTGCGACCCCCTACGGTGTCATCCCGACACCCTACCTGGCTCCGGTAGGGACGCAGGCCACGGTCAAGAGCCTGGCGCCGCGTGACCTGGCCGAGTTGGGCGCCAGCCTGGTGCTGGCGAACACCTATCACCTCGCCCTGCGCCCCGGTCCAGACGCGGTGGCCGAGTTGGGCGGACTGCACCGCTTCATGGCCTGGGAGGGTCCCATCCTGACCGATTCGGGCGGCTTCCAGGTCTTCAGCCTGGCCCAGTTGCGCGCCCTCACCCCGGACGGCGTCCGCTTCAAGTCCCACATTGACGGCTCTGAGCACTTCTTCTCGCCTGAGAGCGTCATGGACATCGAGATGAAGCTCGGCGCTGACATTATCATGCCCCTTGACGTGTGCCCGCCCTACCCGAGCAGCCGTGAGGAGAACGAGCGCGCCATGACGCTGACCCATGCCTGGGCCGCGCGGTGTCAGGCGGCTCACACGCGGCCTGACCAGGCCCTCTACGGTATCGTCCAGGGCGGCGTCTACCCCGACCTGCGCCGCGCCAGCGCCGAGGCGGTGGCCGCGCTGGGCTTCGCGGGCTATGGCATCGGTGGGCTGAGCGTGGGCGAGCCAAAAGACCTGATGCTCCAGATGCTGGAAGCCCAGATTCCCGCCCTCCCCGACGACAAGCCACGCCACCTGCTGGGCGTGGGCGCGCCCGAAGACCTGGTGGCGGGAGTGGCGCGCGGCATTGACACCTTCGACTGCGTCCTGCCCACCCGTGAGGCGCGCCACGGCAGCGCGTGGACGCTCGAGGGGCGGCTGAACATCAAGAACGCCCGCTTCGCCCGCGACCCGTCGCCGCTGGACCCGACGTGCGGCTGCTACACCTGTCAAACCTTTACCCGCGCCTACCTGCGTCACCTGTTTAAAGCCGAAGAACTGCTCGGCCTGCGCCTGTTGACCATCCACAACCTGGCCTTCCTCATCGGCCTCATGCGCGCGATGCGCCAGAGCCTGCTGGAGGGGAGCTTTGCCGCCTGGCGCGCCGATTGGGAGGCTCGCTGGCCCCGTGCCCTCGTCGGCGCGCCACCTGTCTAAGAGCTGTGGACAGAATTTACAGAGTTTACATAATGCAAAGGCCGTAGTGTTGGGGCCAGTGAGAGGAGGACTCTGATGCGCACATACCCGATTGGGCTGGTGCCAGGGCCGACGCGCGTGCCCGAGGCGGTACGCCAGGCGTATCTGATGGACTACGGCTCGGCCGACCTGGAGCCGGAGTTCTTCGAGCTGTACCAGGCGACCGAAGCCGCGCTCGGCCAGATTCTCAAGACAGGGAACCGCCTGGCGATCATGACGGGTGAGGGGATGGTCGCGCTGTGGGGCGCGCTCAAGAGTTGCCTGCGCCCCGGCGACCGGGTGCTGGCCGTCGGCAACGGCCCCTACGGCGTGGGCATCGGCAAGCTGGCCGAGGGCATCACGGGGCAACTGCGCACGGTCCGCTTTGACTTCGACCAGCCGCTCGACCTGGCGGGGGTCGA
>CAZFUK010000978.1:0-1772 GCA_964522005.1 uncultured Anaerolineales bacterium
CCACCTCTTGCAGCACTACAAGGCCATCAACGCCGACGTCGCCTTCATCGACGAGCGCCTCGCCTACCTGTGGTACGAGACCCACAAGCTGCGCCCCGTCCTCAGCGAGCTCGTCGACCGCCTCCAGCCCGTCTACGAGCGCACCGCCGCGCCCCTCGTCACGGAGCTGATCGAGCGCCTCAACCGCGAGCACCCCGGCTGGGACTACGAGCACCCCTACCGCGGCACCCCCAAGGGCCTGTCCCCGTACTGGCACCTGCGTCCTTATCTGCCCATGCCCGCCAGCACCGACCCCGTCGAGGGCCCCTTCGCCTGGGTGACCCTCGACAGCGCCGACCCCGTGCCCCTCGAACGCGAGCCCAGCCAGGTCGAGCCCGACCTCTTCCTGCTCATCGGCGCCCCGCAGAACATCACCGACCTCGTCGACGAGTGCCTCAACGTCGACCCCGCCGAGGACGCCGCCGCCAGCCCCCTCCTGGTGGCCGAGACCCATATGCTGCTGCGCGAGGTCCGCGCCGTCGCCACCCAGATCGACCTGACGCTGAAGCCCCTGGCCGAGGCCGGCGCCGTCGCCTACGCCGCCACCCAGGTCCAGCGCGACGCCCTGCGCGCCCAGGCCGACGCCAGCCGCGTCCTCTTCGGCACCGACGATCCGCAGAGCGAGCACGTGATCCTCGGCTACGACCCGTGCGGCCGCCAGGTGGGCATGTCCGCCGAGCACCGCATGCTCGGCCTCTTCGTCGGCCCCCCCGAGAGCGGCAAGAGCCACAACGCCCGCGTCATCGCCGAGGGCCTGATCCTCCACCCGCGCGGCGTCAGCACCGTCAAGAAGGGCCAGTTCGTGCTCTTCCCCTCGGTCGATACCGAGGGCCGCGGCCGCCGCGGCATGCTGAGCGGCTTCTGGCCCAACCCTTACAGCGACCAGCTCGACTACCTGTTCCGCTACTACGACGTCGACCGCACCGCCAACTTCGCCTACACCCACGGCGTGCTCTACGTGCTGCCCGAGCACGTCGAGGCGACGAGAAAGGCGCTGCCCCACCTCAGCGAGCGCGGCCTGCAGATCCTCCCCCTGCAGGTCCACCCGACGGAGGTCAGCGCGTCGATCTTCCGCATGCTCCTCAGCAGCTGCGCCAGCCTGGGCTCTGGCCGCAAGCCCCAGTGGCTGGCCCGCGTCGAGGGCCTGATCTCCGAGCTCGAGGGCAAGGCGACCCCCAAGAAGCTGGCCAGCGCCCTGAAGGACATCAAGAGCCTCGACGCCCGCGTCCTCGACAGCCTGCTCTCGCAGCTGCGGGGCTTGGACGACCTCATCGTCGAGGACCGTCGCTTCACCGACCCCCTGCAGACCGGCCCCGCGCGCCCGCTCTTCGCGCTGACCGAGTCCACGCGCCGCCCCGTGGACGTCCTGGTGCTCTTCCAGGCCGCGATCATCTCCGCCTACAACCAGCCCTTCGCCGACAACCCGCAGCGCTACCTGATCTACGACGAGTCGATGCGGCTCTTGCAGCACCTCGCCTTCGTGATGTACCTGATCTCGCTCTTCGCCGAGCGCCGCCACGGCAGGCTGTGCTTCATCGCCATCACCCAGCTCCTCTCCGAGCTGCACCCCGCCTTCGTGAAGCTCTTCAACCTCGTCTCCCTGGGCGCCGTCGAGAGCCCCCACGAGCTGCACTGCGCCCAGGCGCTGCTCCCCTACTTCAAGCACCTGAAGCTCGAGGCGTGGCCAAGCACAGACGCTCAATGCTGCCTGATGGGGCAGGTGGGAGCAAGAA
>CAZFUK010000979.1:0-1769 GCA_964522005.1 uncultured Anaerolineales bacterium
TCAAGTCGGTGTCGGGTTCGACCGTGACGGTGACGGTGGGTGTGCTGGCGGGCGCGGAGACGACGACGGGTCTGGGCGCGAACCCGCCCGGCGTACCGGGTGGCGCAGCCTTGACCGCGGGCTCGCCGCAGAAGTACATCATCTCGGACGCGACGGGCGCCATCTGCAACGTCCTGCCCGACCCGCCCTGATGACAGTCCTCGGTCGTCTATAACTAGTCGTCTGTCCTCGGTCCCTGGCGTGAACCAGGGACCGAGGTCTGTCTGGCGGAAGCCGACGCACCCGGCGAGCAGGCGAGCCGACGAGCAGCTTTCGGCTGGGGCCAGGTAAGGAAACTGGGCGTCACCCAATCAAGAGGGTAATCTGTCCCAGACCCAGGAAAGAGTCGCTATGTCCACTCCAAGACAATCCCCTATGAACGGTAAAGTTGTTCTGATCACCGGCGCGACGGCCGGCATTGGCCTGGTCACCGCGCGCGAGTTGGCCCGCCTGGGCGCGACCGTGGTGGGGGTGGCCCGCAACCCTCAGAAGGCAGCCCAGGTGGCCGAGCAGATTCGGGCGGAGACGGGCGTCCAGGTCCACTTCCTCATAGCCGACCTGTCGTCGCTGGCCCAGGTGCGCCGGCTGGCCGACGAGTTCAAGCGCCAGTACAACCGCCTCGACGTGCTGGTCAACAACGCCGGCGCGGTCAACATGACCCGCCAGGAGACGGTGGACGGCTACGAGTTAACCTTCGCCCTCAACCACCTGAGCTACTTCCTGCTGACCAACCTCCTGCTCGACCGCCTCAAGGCCAGCGCGCCGTCGCGCATTGTCAATGTCTCGTCCAATGCCGCCCAGGGGGGCCGCCTCAACTTTGATGACATCGAAGGCCGGCGCCGCTACTCCGGCTTCGGCGCTTATAGCCAATCGAAGCTCGCCAACATCCTGTTTACGTTTGAACTGGCGCGCCGGCTCCAGGGCACGGGCGTGACGGCCAACGCGCTGCACCCCGGCTTTGTCGCCACCAACTTTGGGCACAACAACGGTGGCCTCATGACCACCGGCATCCGCCTGATTCAGCGGTTCGTCGCCCTCAAGCCCGACCAGGGCGCGGCCACCCAGCTCTACCTGGCCTCGTCGCCTGAAGTCGAAGGCGTGACCGGCCAGTACTTCGCCAAGTCGCGCCCGGCCAAGGCGCCGGCCGCCGCCTACGACGAAGCCGCTGCCCGGCGGCTCTGGGAGTTGAGCGAGCGGATGACGGCGGAACCTAACCCCCCTTCCCCCCTCCCTGCGAAGGAAGGGGGAGGCGTAGGGGCGAGGTAACCTCGCCCGCGCCTGCCGTTCTTGCCCCCTTCCCTTCTCAGGGGAGGGGACGGGGGAGAGGTCCACCCCTGATATGTCCCGGCGCGGCATTTGCCAAACGCTTGGATATATGATATAAGTCTGCCCGTAAGTTCGACATCGCCCGTTTAACCATGAGGAGGAGTACGATGCGGTACCCGAAGATGCTTCTCACCGCGGTGTCCCTGCTAATGATTCTTGCCCTCGTCGCCGCCTGTGGCGGTGGGCAAACGGCTGCCCCGGCCGCCCAGCCGGCCCAGAAGCCGGCCGCCGCCCAGCCCACGACGGCCCCCGCCGCGCAGCCGACCCAGGCGGCCGCCGCGGCGCCGGCCGCTGGCGCCAAGAAGCTGGAGATCTTTAGCTGGTGGACCAACGGTGGGGAAGCCACTGGTCTCGAGAAGATGTACGGTATCTACAAACAAAAGAATGCCGGCGTCGAAATCGTC
>CAZFUK010000980.1:0-1768 GCA_964522005.1 uncultured Anaerolineales bacterium
CCGGCCGAGATGATAATGGCGCCCTTGACGCCGTGCGCGACACACTCCTTCATCACCCCCGGCACCGTAGGCGCCGGGGTGACGATGACGGCGAGTTCGACCGGCTCCGGCACGGCGGCCAGATTGGGGTAGGCGCGGATGCCGAGGATGCTCGGGCGGTTGGGGTTGACGGGGTAGACCGTGCCGCCAAAGGGGCTGCTAATCAGGTTCCACAGAATCGTCCGTCCCACGCTGCCCGCCTTCTCCGTCGCGCCGATGACGGCGACCGAGCGCGGCGCGAAGACGGCGTGGAGTGGGTGGCGGGTCGAATTAAAAATGTCGTGGACCGGATCGGGGCCCAGGGCATGGGGTATTTGAAGGGTCATAGGCGCTCCTGCTCAAGTGCTGCTCGTCAGGACAGACCTGACAGGTTTCTAAAACCTGTCAGGTCTTGAAGTGGCGATCACAGTCACACAGCAATTATAGGACCAAACCGCCCGCCTGCCCGCATCCGCTTGCGTCGCAGCCCCTTTACCGTATAATGACGGCCGTCCATGAGGGGTGTAGGAGTGAGGTCGCCTCACCCTGGGCGAGGCAACCTCGCCCCTACCAGGGGATAAACCACAGGGGAAGGGAGTCCACCATGCCCACGCTGCGCGTCGGTGATGTCCAACTCTCGTATGAGCTACGGGGACAGGGGCCGCCCGTCGTCTTCATCCACGGTCTCGGCTCCAGCGCCCGCGACTGGGAGGCCCAGGTGGTCGCCTTCGCGCCGACCTACCAGACCCTCGCCTTCGACCTGCGCGGCCACGGCGGGTCAAGCAAGCCGCCCGGCCCCTACAGCATGGCCCAGTTCGCCGCCGACACCGCCGGGCTCATGACCGGCCTCGGCCTGGCCCCGGCGCACGTCGTCGGCCTGTCGCTGGGCGGGGGTATTGCCTTCCAACTGGCCGCTGACCATCCCGCCCTGGTGCGCTCGCTGGTCATCGTCAACAGCGGCCCGGCCCTCCTGGCCCGCACCCTCCAGGAGAAGCTGGTGATCTGGCAGCGGCTGGCGATTGTGCGGCTGCTGGGCATGCGGGCGATGGGCCAGACGCTGAGCAAGCGCCTCTTCCCTAAGCCGGAGCACGCCGACATTCGGGCGACCTTCGTCCAACGCTGGGCCGAGAACGACCAGGCCGCCTATCTGGCCTCCTTCCGCGCCATGGTCGGCTGGAGCGTCCTGGACAAGCTGCCCGGTATCCGTCAGCCGACGCTCATTGTGGCCGCCGACCAGGACTATACGCCCGTCGCCGTCAAGGAAGCCTACGCCAAACTGATGCCCAATGCCAGGGTCGCGGTCCTCCCCGACGCGCGCCATGCGGCGCCGGTCGAAGTCCCCGACCGCTTCAACCAGGTCGTCCTGGACTTCCTCGCCCAGCAATCCTAAGCGCCCCTCCCTCCCTCTCCCCGTGGGAGACCCCCATTCGGTGGGCAGGAGGCGCGGGGTGAGGGTCTTTGAGGTTGGCGTAGCCGCTAAGCCCTCACCCTAGCCCTCTCCCAGAGGGAGAGGGGATACGTCATGCTATGCAACAGTTGACGGCCTACCGAGAACTCGGTAAGCCGTCATTTTATCCTTAATCCCTCATCCCTAGAGCGTGATGACCTGGTCGGGCGGGTTGCCCGCCAGGGCGGCGTAGAGGTCTGGGAAGCAGCCGACCTGGACGCCGGCGACCGTGCCCTTGGTCTTGCAGCTACCGGGTTCGCCCTCGGCCAGCCCGCGCTCGATGGCGCACTGGTCGCACATCAT
>CAZFUK010000981.1:0-1753 GCA_964522005.1 uncultured Anaerolineales bacterium
AATCCCTGTTCCCATCCTGGGGCCGGACATCATTGACCCGCGCCAGTTGCCCGACCTGCGGGCGGCGGCGCAGGCCAGCGGCGGCTTGGCCCTGGCCGAGGCGACGACGACCGAGACTGTCGCCGCCGACGGTGACGGGCACGGAGCGGCGGGCGCCTTCCAGCCGGAGTGGCCGCGCAAGACCAAGAAGGGCAAGGCGGCCACGCCGCTCTCAGCGGCTGCCCGCGCCCGCATATCAGCATAACTAGTTATGGTTCCGAGTGCATGAACTGACGGATATTGCTCGTCTGGTGGAAGAGAACCGGCAGGAGTTTCTTGAGGCGTGGTATGCCTACTTTGGCTGAACTCTATCTAGGCAGCGAACCGACGAGTGTCAGCGTCGAGGATGACCAGGTTCTCCTGGCCCTGGATGACGGACGCTCGGTCGCGCTGCCGCTGGAAGTGGTCAGCCAATGGAGCCACCAGGCGACGCTGCCAGCAGAGGCAGAAGTCTTGATCCTGCCTCGCCCGCCTCAGATTGACCACGTTCATGTGACCGATAGCGCCTTGCATGTGTATCTCAAGGACGGGCGTGTCCTGTCCTCGCCCCTGGCCTGGTTTCCGCGACTGCTGCACGGCACTTCCGCCGAGCGCAATCACTACCACTTACAGGGGAATGATGATGTCATTCACTGGCCTGACCTGGATGAAGACATCGAGTTATTGAGCTTGTTTCAGGGGGGCCGGAGCGCCGAGAGCGAAAGCTCAGTCCAACGCTGGCTTCAGTCCCGCGTGGCGGCGCCCACCCTTTAGCTTTTAGCCTAGTGAAGTTGAGGCAACCCATGGCAACCCTAGCCCCCGCTCCCACCCAACTCGCGCCCGCCCAGCCCGTGGACCAGGCCTTCCCCCAGGCCGTCTCCAAGGATGCTAGCGGCGCGTATGTGGTCAAGCCCGACCATCTGCTGGAAGTGTCGGAGTACCTGCACGACCAGGCCGGCTACACCTACCTCTCGATGGTCACGGCGGCGGACTATCCCGACCGTCTGGAGACCGTCTACTACCTGTATCCGATGCTGGTGGAGGGCAACGTTCCCGCCGGGCCGCTGGTCATGAAGGCCAGCACCTCGGACAAGGTGGACCCCGTCCTGCCGAGCGTCAGCGCCGTCTGGCCGGGCGCCAACTTCCAGGAGCGCGAGGTCTACGACATGTTCGGCATCCGCTTTGCCGGGCATCCCTACCTGCGCCGCATCCTGATGTGGGACGGCTACGAGGGCTGGCCGCTGCGCAAGGACTTCCACGAGCCGTACTACGAGGAAGACCACAAGCCGTTTGGCAGCCGCTGGCCGGGGGGCAAGCACCGCCGCGCCGAAGAGCGTGTGACGTGGGGCCGCAACAACGCCTACCCCACCCAGTGGAACCCCGACGCTGCCACCTCGCCCGACGAGACGCTGCCGGTCGTGGACGTGTCCGAACTCGGCACCATCCACACCCAGAAGTTCGTCATCAACATGGGGCCGCAGCATCCCAGTACCCACGGCGTGTTCCGCATGCAGGTGACGCTGGACGGCGAGACGGTGGTGGATGTCAAGCCCGTCGTCGGCTACCTCCACCGCAACCACGAGAAGATCGGCGAGCGCAACATGTGGCTCATGAACATGCCGTTCACCGACCGTCTCGACTACTTCTGCTCCATGGGCAACAACACGGGCTACGCCATGGCCGTCGAGCGGCTCCAGAAGGTCGAAGTCCACGAGCGCGCCGAGTACATCCGCGT
>CAZFUK010000982.1:0-1753 GCA_964522005.1 uncultured Anaerolineales bacterium
ACTGGGCGTTATGCAGGACGGTCTGGTGGGCGACCTGCATCTGGGTGCCGAAGCCGACCGGGTCGGTGGTGTTCAGGTTGCGGTCGAAGCGCGGGAAGTTGGACGACGAAATCTCCAGCCGCAAGCGGTGGCCGACCCGAAACAGGTTGCTGGTCGGCGCGAGTTGGATGCGGTACTCCGTCACTTCGTCCGGCTCCAGGAACTCGACCCGCTCCAGGCTGGCCCGGTGCCGCGCCCGCAGGATGCCTTCGGCCAGGTGGATGGCCTTGCCGTCGGGGTAGACGTCCACCAGCTTGGCCGTGAAGTCGGTATCGCGCGCGCTGGACGCGGCGTAGAGCACGACTTCCAGCGGGCCGGTCACTTCCAGGTCACTCTCCAGGACGCGGCTCGTGTAGACCAGGACATCGTCGCGGCGTTCGAGGGGGCGCTGGTCCAGGGGGCCGGGGAATATCTGATCCTGGGCGAACTTCATCAGCGTCCACGTCGAGTTGTTGCCGCCCAGCGTCGGGACCGGGTTCTGCGGGTCGTAGTCGTAGCGGTCGGTTGGCTCCGCGCCCGGCGGCTCCGGGTCCAGCGTCCCGTCGCCGTAGAGCGTGTTGGCGTGGCCGCGGCTGTGTAGGTAGAACGGCGTCCACTGGGTGCGGGCCAGCGGCCACTCCCTCTCGAAGCGCCACTCGTTGGCGCCCATCACGAACAGCCTAATAGGCGGCTCGTCCATGATGCCCGTGTCTATCCCCTTGAGCCAGTAGTCGAACCAGCGTAAGTCCTCAATCTTGAGGTCCACGTAGCCCTGGGGGCCGAAGTCGAGGTCGCCCAGCTTGGAGCTTTCCGGGATGTGGTGCGTCCAGGGGATGCAGTAGATTTTCTGGTTCTGGCGGGCGCGGTCGGAGTAGCCGCGCTCGCGCAGGCCGTTGAACATGCGGAACGCCGAGGCGGTGTAGGGGTCGTACCAGGCGGCCTGCTGGTAGACAGGCGCGTCAATCTCGTGCAGCCGCTCCTCGGTGTTGATGGCCCGCCAGTAGTCGTCGTAGACGCCGTGCGCGAACCAGTCGCGGTAGAAGGGGATGGGCCGGCCAATCACCTCCTCGTCCACCGTGACCAGGGGCAGGTGGCGGTAGGTCCGCTGGTTGCCGAAGATGTGCGTCGCGCCGAGTTGGGTGAAGGCGACGGCGGTATGGAAGGTCAGCGCGGCGGCCATGGTCAGCGCCCACTGGACGGCCCCGCCGATGCGGTGGCAGTCGCCAAAGTAGTCGCCCATGATGACCTGCGGCGCGAGGGCGGTCAGGTAGGGGCTGCGGTAGGGCGCGAGTTGCCACTGGACGATGCCGCCGTAGGACCGCCCGCTCATGCCAATCTTGCCGTCGCACCAGGGCTGGTGGGCGATCCACTCTAGGGCGTCATGGCCGTCCGGGCCGTCGTCGTGGTAGGCGTAGAACACGCCCTCGGACTCGAACTTACCCCGGTCGTCCTGGATGACGACGGCATAGCCCCGCCGCGCCCACCAGCACGCCCACTCAATGTGCGGGCCGTGCGTCGTCTCGTAGGGCGTGCGCAGGAAGATGACCGGCCAGCGGCCTCCACCGCGCGGCAGGTAGACGTCGGTGGACAGCTTGGTCCCGTCGCGCACGGGACACTTGAGGTCGTAGAGGAAGCGGATGTCGTGGATGGGCTGCGAGCCGGTGTCGGGCATGGTCTTTCCTCACGCATCGTTCGCGTGTATAATTCCACTCCAGGCAGTCAGATGAGAGATGCT
>CAZFUK010000983.1:0-1752 GCA_964522005.1 uncultured Anaerolineales bacterium
CCGAGGCGGTGGTGCTGGTGGCGACGGTGCGCGCGCTGAAGATGCACGGCGGGGCCGGGCGCGTGGTGGCGGGCAAGCCACTGCCCAAGGAACTGGTGGAGGAGAACATCCCCGCCCTCAAGGCCGGCTCGGTCAACCTGCTCAAGCACATCGAGAACGCGCGCCGCTACGGCGTGCCGGTCGTCGTCGCCGTCAACCGCTTTACCCAGGACACCGACAAGGAAATTGACTTCCTGCGCGGGCTGGCCCAGGACGCGGGCGCGGAAGGCGCCTATATGTCCGACGTCTGGGCGCGGGGCGGCGCGGGCGGCGCGGAACTAGCCGAGGCCATTGTGGCGGCCTGCGAGAAGCCCAAGAACTTCCAGTTCCTCTACCCGCTGGACATCCCCATCAAGGACAAGATTGCCGCCATCGCCACCCAGATGTACGGCGCGAGCGGCGTCAGCTACGAGCCGGACGCCGAGCGGGCCATCAAGCGCTACACCGAGCTGGGCTTCGACAAGCTGCCCATCTGCATGGCGAAGTCGCACCTGTCCATCTCCCACGAGCCGACGTGGAAGGGCGCCCCGTCGGGCTACACCCTGCCCATCCGCGAGGTGCGGGCGTCGGTCGGCGCGGGCTTCCTCGTCCCGCTGTGCGGCGAGATGATGACCATGCCGGGCCTGGGGTCCAAGCCGGCGTACATGAACATTGACATTGACGAGCAGGGCAACACAGTGGGGTTGTTCTAACGGGAGACGACATGCCTGCACAAATCATCGACGGTAAAGCCGTCGCTGCCCAGATTCGCGCCGAGGTCGCCGACGGCGTCAAGACGTTTGAGGCCGAGCACGGCTACCCGCCCGGCCTGGCCGTCTTGCTCATTGGCGAGAACCCGGCCAGCATGACCTATGTCGCCGGCAAGGAGAAAGCCTGCGCCGAGGTCGGCATTCACTCCGAGGTCTACCGCCTGCCCGCCGACGTGCCGGAAGCCGAGGTCATGGCCCTGGTGGACCGCCTGAACAAGGACCCGCACATCCACGGCCTGTTCGCCCAGTTGCCCCTGCCCGCCCAGCTGAGCGAGTCCAGGGTCCAAATGGCGATTGACCCGGCCAAGGACGTGGACGGGCTGCACCCGGTGTCCGTCGGTCGGCTGTGGATCGGCCAGGAGACGCTGGTGCCCGCGACCCCACTGGGCATCCTGGAACTGCTCAAGCGCCAGGGCGTGCAACTCAAGGGCAAACGCGCCGTCGTGGTGGGCCGCAGCGCCATTGTGGGCAAGCCCATCGCCGCGCTGCTGCTCCAGGAGCACGCCACCGTGACCATCGCCCACTCGCGCACCCAACCCCTGGGCGACGTGACCCGCGAGGCGGATGTGCTGGTCGTTGCCATCGGCAAGGCCGAGATGGTGACGGGCGACATGGTCAAGCCGGGCGCGGTCGTCATTGACGTCGGCATCAACCGCGTGGACGACGCCAGCAAGAAGAGCGGCTTCCGTCTGGTGGGCGATGTCCACTTCGCCAGCGCAGCCGAGGTAGCCGGGGCGATTACGCCCGTGCCCGGCGGCGTCGGCCCGCTGACCATCGCCATGCTCATGGTCAACACGCTGACGGCGGCCAGGCGCCAGACGCGGTGAAGACACAAGACTGATGATGGATGACTAAAGACTGAAGACTGAAGGCCAGCAGGTCAGACCTTACGGCCAAAAGATGAAGACTAGGGGGTGAGAACAGTGTTCCCTCCTCTAGTCTTCAATCTTTAATCATCAGTCAT
>CAZFUK010000984.1:0-1749 GCA_964522005.1 uncultured Anaerolineales bacterium
CCCTTCTCGTTGCCGTTGAAGCAGGCCGCCCGCGAGGTACACTTGGCGCAGATGTCGGTGTTGGCCCGCAGCGCCACTATGCCCGACCGCGCGTAGTTGCCCGACAGGCCGCCCAGGAAGCACAGGTAGCGGCACCAGGTGCGGCGCTGCCAGAGGGCGCCCGAGACGACAACGCCCGTCGTCAGCAGCAGGAGCAGCATGCCCGAGCCCCACGGGTTCTCGACGATGCCCCAGACGTGGTCGGCCCAGGTGATGAGGATGAACAGGGCGTCAATGATCCAGATGCCGTAGTTCTTGAGGACCTTGGGCACGGGGCGCTTGAGGCCGACGTACTTCTGGACGATGTCGTTGAGCGTGCCGAAGGGACAAATGGCGCACCAGAAGCGACCGATGAACACAAAGATAATCGGGATGAGGGGCCACCACAGCACCCAGGTCAGCGCAGTGCCGAGGTTGTCGTGGGCGGCCGAGGGACCGACTAGCAACTGGAACATAATCAGGACGAAGGCGGCGGCGGTCACGGCCTGGAAGACGGCGGGATACAGGCGGCTCTTCATGACGCGGAGCAAGGTCTGGTTCTCAAGGAGATTGACGCTCATTGGTCGCTGCCTTTCGCCACGCGCACCGCCTGATGGGCGGCCTTGACGGCCGCTTCCTGGGCCATCGTCTTCTTGAGGAAGAAGGCGGCGGCTACGACCAGCAGGTTCAGGCTGCCGAACCCGCCCAGCACCAACGCCTTGCTCGTCCCATCCAGGGCGACCACTTCGCCGCCGTGACTGCCACCGGCCGCAGTTGTCGTCTCACTCTTCGTCTCGCTCTTCATCGTCGCGTCATCCGACATCAGCCAGGCGCCATAGAAGTCATGGGTGATGTCGTGCGAGGCGTCGCCGAGGCTCTTGGCGACGGCCTGCGCGCTCACCACATCTTTGTCCTTGAGCGCCTTCGCCAGCGGCGCCAGCGCCCCGCCCGCCTTGTAGACCGACAGCGCCAGGGCCTTGGGCCACACAGCGTGGCCGACGAGGGCCTGGATGCGCTCGAGCTTCTCCTGGGCGATGCCCAGGCTGCTCTCGTCGCCCTTCTGCCACGCCGTGAGGCGGGCGCGCAGGTCGGCGATGTTGAGGGTCAGGTCCAGGTAGGCGGCCTGGGTGCAGGCCGGGTCCTTGACGCCGGCCGTCGTATCCAGCCAGGTGTAGAAGTCGTGGGTCAGGTCGTGGGAGGCGTCGCTCAGGGGCTTGAGCGCCGTCTGTGCCGCTGCGACATCCTTGGCCTTGAGCGCCGCGTTCACCGCTGTGAGCGACCCGCCAATGGCGTACACCGGCTTGGTCAGCAGCTTGGCGGCGGCCATGTGCTGGACGAGCACGGCGATGCGGTCGGCTTTCTCCTGCGCGATGCCCAGGCTCGCCTCATCGCCCTTTTGCCATTGCTCGACCCGGGTCTTCAGGTCGGCGATATTCGTCGTGATGTCGAGGTAGCTGCTGTGGGGGGCCATGCCCGTGAAGCTGGCGTTCTTTAGCTCGGGCAGCCAGTCGCCGTAGAAGGCGTGGACCACGTCATGGGAGGCGTCGCCGAAGACCGTGGAGGCCGCAGCCGCCGCTGCCGTATCCTTGGCCTTGAGCGCCTTACTCATGGGGCTGACGGCCTGCCTGGTCTTGGTGATGGCGGCCGTCATGCTCTTGGGCCAGTCCACATGCCCGAGGACGGCCTCGATGCGCTCGAGCTTCTCCTGCGCCACCCCCAGGCTGCCCTCAT
>CAZFUK010000985.1:0-1748 GCA_964522005.1 uncultured Anaerolineales bacterium
AGTACATCATCTCCGACGGCACGGGCGCGATCTGCAACGTCCTGCCCGACCCCCCCTGATGACAGTGGCCGTAGCGAGTTGTGCATAGTGAGTCCCCATCGTTCCCTCGGTCCTCAACAGGAATAAGCAGTACAGAGCAGGCTCGTACCCCGAGCCTGCTCTGCCTGTAATGGGATGCGCCAGACAAGGCCAGATTGTGTTGCCATTTGGCCCATAACCGCTTATACTGTCCTCATGGGGAGGCTCACCCGACCGCTCGGCGCGGTCATCTTCGACATGGACGGGCTGCTGCTGGACACCGAGCGGCTGGCGCGCCAGGCCTGGCAGCAGGCCCTGGCCGACTGGGGCTACACCGTGCCCGACGACCTGTACCTCTCGGTCATTGGCCGCACGGCGGTCAGCACCCGCGAGGTCTTTCGCCAGGGCCTCGGCCCCGACCTGCCCCTCGACGAGGTGATTCGCCGCAAGGACCAGTATCTCGACGCGCTCTACGCCCAGGCCATCCCCGTCCAGCCCGGCGTCTTTGAAGTCCTCGACTACCTCGACGCCTGGGGCCTGCCCCGCGCCGTCGCCAGTTCGACAGTGCGCGCCCGCGTCCTGTTCAAGCTCGACCGCACGGGGCTGCTCGACCGCTTCCCCGTCGTCGTAGGGGGCGACGAGGTCCGGCATGGCAAACCCGCGCCCGACCTGTTTCTCGCCGCCGCGCAACGCCTCAATGTTGTAGCGGCGGCATGTCTTGTGCTGGAAGACTCCGACGCGGGGGTCGCGGCCGCGGTCGCGGCGGGGATGCGGGTGGTCATGGTTCCGGACATCAAGCCGCCCGCGCCGGCGAGCCGGGCCGCCGCCTACCGCGTCGTCGCCTCGCTCCACGAGGTGATACCGCTGCTGGTGGAATTGAGGGAGGCGTGGGGGTAAGGGCGTGGGGGTAAGAGTGTAGGGGCGCGGTTCCCGCGCCCTGGGCGGGGAGACCCCGCCCCTACAGGTTCCGTTAACGGATAGGGAGGCACTGTATGCAACTGGGGATGATTGGCCTGGGCAAGATGGGCGCGAACATGACGACGCGGCTGATTCAGGGCGGCCACCAGCTTGTCGTCTACGACCGCAACCCCGACGCGGTCACCCGGTCCGTGGGCGACGGCGCCCTTGGCTCGACCTCGCTGGCCGACCTGGCGGCGAAGCTAGCTCCGCCGCGCGCCGTGTGGGTCATGGTTCCCTCCGGCCCGCCCACCGAGCAGACCATCCTCGACCTGGCCGCCGTTCTCCAGCCGGGCGACGTCATTATTGACGGCGGCAACAGCAACTATAAGGACTCCATGCGCCGCGCCGCCCTGCTCCGCGAGCGCAACCTCCACTTCGTGGACGTGGGCACCAGCGGCGGTATCTGGGGGCTGAGCGAGGGCTACAGCCTGATGGTCGGCGGCGAGCGTGAGGTCGTCGCGGCCCTTAACCCCATCTTGGCTACCCTCGCGCCCGGCCCCAACGAGGGCTGGGGCTACGTCGGGCCAAATGGCTCCGGCCACTTCGTGAAGATGATACACAACGGTATCGAGTACGGCATGATGCAGGCCATCGCCGAGGGCTTCCAGTTGATGCAGAAGAAAACGGAGTTCGCCCTCGACCTGCGCCAGGTTGCCGAAATCTGGCGTTCGGGTAGCGTCGTCCGCTCCTGGCTGCTCGACCTGACCGCCCGCGCCCTGGAGATCAACCCGACCCTGGAAGGCATCGCCGCCTTCGTGCCCGACTCCGGC
>CAZFUK010000986.1:0-1743 GCA_964522005.1 uncultured Anaerolineales bacterium
ACTGCCCCACGCTGGAGGCGGCCAAGGCATACACAAAGAAGTGGTACCACTGGGCGAGCCACAGCCGCCTGGAGCCCATCAAGCAAGGGAGCTCCTAAAGGAGGTGTGGGTCAAATTGGTAGCCGAATGGGCAGATTGGCGCAGACAAGGAAGATCATGGAGATGAAGGCAGCGGCGCTATGAAAGCCAAAGGAGCGGCGCTTGAGGACGCCGATCTTGTTGTTGAAGCCCTCCAGACGAGCATTGGACACGCCCAGCCGGATCGCCGCCAGCACCCCATCGCGATAGCGACGAAGCGTCCGGGCCAGGCGCACGAAGGGGGGGAGCTTGGAGCGGCTCGCCCACCGCAGCCAGGCGTCCAGGTGCGGCTCGGCCTCCTCGGGGGTGCAGGTATAGAGCACCCGGAGCTCCTCCTTGATCAGGTAGGCCCGAAACAGAGGCTTGTTCAGCTGCGCCACCTGGCTCAGGCGCACACGGTCCGTGGGCGTCTGGGACTCCTTACCCCGCAGCAAGGACCAGCGCGCGTCCTTGAGCACCTGGGCCGCCGGGTCCCCCTGGCCGCTCAACTCCCGCAGCTCGCTGCGACGGACCTGCTGGACCGCCTCGTTGGCCAGCTTGACGACGTGGAAGGGGTCAAAGGCGATCTCGGCGTTGGGCGCCCGCGCTTTGACCTCCTCGATGTAAGGCGCCGCCATGTCCATGGTGACCACCGCCACTTCGGTGCTGCGCTCGGGGCCGAGCTTGTCAAAGAGCTGCCCGGCCGCCTCACGGGTCCGTCCCTCGGTGATGAAGACCGGCTGGCCCGAGAGGTGGTCGACGATGACCGTGAGGTACTTGTGGCCCTTGCGGTAGCTGACCTCGTCGATGCCGATGGCAAACAGATCATTGAGGCGGTCCGGGCTCAAGGTCCGCTGGACCACGCGCTCGATGATGTTGCCCACCGTCTCCCAGGAGATGTGGAGCACGCGGGTGACGGCGGTCTTGTCCATGGTCCGCGCCATCCAGGCGACCAGGTCCTCGAAGTCTCGCGTGAACCAGGACCCCGGGGCCGCCCAGGGGACCGCCTCGGTGACGATGCCGTGCTCGGGGCACCGCAGACGGCAAATCCGGTAGGTGAGCTGCACCCGCCACTGCGCCAGGGCCAGATGCCGCCAGGAGCGCGACTGGGCTGCGTCATAGCGGCTCCAGGTGGCGTAGCCGCAGTGGGGACAGACGTGCTTGCGGCGCCTGGCGCGCACGGCCACGGTGATGGTGTCGTGGTCGAAGGTGACATCGTCGACCAGTACCCCTTGCAAGTGGAGGAGCTTGTTGAATACAGTGGTCAGGCGCACGAGTTCTGCTCCGTATGGTTGTGGAAAACTCGACGTAGCAGAGTTCGTGCGCGTTGTCGTTCTGACCGTTTGTGCAGAGCGTCCGCGCGAGTTGTCCCCAGGCTGTGGGCGGGCGAAGGGAGCCCGCCATCTCTCCCGTAGGCCGTCCACTGCCTGGGGGCAACTCCAGCACGGCCTGCGATGATTGCTTTCCACGGACCGGGGGGCCACCGCTGCGTTGCGCGTTGGCTCCCTCGTCTGCCGGACAGGTCATGGAGCCAAGCGAAGGAGCGGCATTCTCGTCGAGAACAGACCCATCACCCTAAGCAATTGAGCCCACACGACCTTTAGGAGAACCCTGGCGAGGGGCCAAAAAGGGCGTCCAGCGACACGTGGAGGTCCTGCGCGAGGTAGCCCGTCGGCTCAGCACGGA
>CAZFUK010000987.1:0-1737 GCA_964522005.1 uncultured Anaerolineales bacterium
GGGTTTTGCCGGGGCTTTGGTTCGAGACGGGCGGGTTTTATCCGCTTTATAGCGCTTCTCTCCCGGGCCGGCCGCCGCCCTCAGCCTCACCCTGGCCGCCCTGGCCGTGCCCGCCCTGGTCGTGCTGGTCCTGCTGGCCGTCAAACCGGACTTCCACCCCCGCTACTTCATCGCCGCGACGCCCGTCTACAGCCTGGCGCTGGCCCAGGGCATTCTGGCCCTGCGGCGCGTGCCCTGGCTCAGTGGCGCGGCGCTGGCCGTCGTCCTCGTCGTCAGCGGCATCAGTCTGCGGCTGTGGTATACCGACCTGGACTACGCCAAGGCGTACTACAAGAATTACCTGGCCTACATCCTCGACCAGGCCAGCGCCCGTGACGCGCTCCTGCTCCAGGGGCCGAGCCAGCAGCTCGCCCGCCGCTATGGGAGTGACGGCCTCGACAAGGTCGTCAACCTCCAGAGCAGCCGCTGGCGCGAGCGGCCCGCCGACGAGGTGGTCCAGATGGTGGCCGAGATGGCCCAGGCCTACCCGATGCTGTGGCTGGCGACGGAAGTGCCCCTTGAGGGCGGGGCGGTCAAGACGTGGCTCGACGGGCACGGCTACCAGATGGACGCTCGCGGCTTCGGCCCGATCCACGTCTGGGCGTACCACTTCCCGCCGCCCCTGCCGCCGGCCGTACCCCCCCAGGCCGTGACGGGCGCGGCGGACGTGGGCGTGGCGTGGGCCGTGTCGAGCCAACACTCCCGGCCCGACGACATCGTGGCCCTCGAAGTCCAATGGACGCCGGCCGCCGCCGTGCCGCCCGACCTCAAAGTGTCGCTGCGCCTGCTGGACGCGGCGGGCCAGCCCGTCTGGCAGCGCGACCGCCTGCCCCAGGACGGCGCTCGCCCCGGCGCGGACTGGCGCCCCGGCGAACCGGTGAGCGACCGCTACGCCGTCCGCCTGCCCCATACCCTGACGCCCGGCGTCTACACCTGGCAGGCCGTCCTCTACCGCGAGGCGGACGGCGTTGAACTCAGGACGGCCACGCTCGGCCCGTTGACGGTAGGCAGGTAGCGCCATGCGCTGGTCCCGGGCTGACCTGCTGGCTCTGATGTTCCTGGCGGCGCTGGTGCTCAGCCTCGTCGGGCCGGCCCTCGTGGGCCGCGCCGACCTCCCGCCGGGCGACTTTGTGGACCAGTTCTACGCCTTCGCCCGCTTCGCCGCCCAGGAGTTGGCCCAGGGTCGGCTGCCGCTCTGGAACCCCTACACCTTTAGCGGCCATCCCTTCCTGGCCGACATCCAGTCCGGGGTCTTCTACCCGCCCAACCTCACCATGCTGCTCCTCGCCGCCCTGGCTGGGGGCGACCTGCCGCTCTGGGCGCTCTACGTCCAGGTCGCGCTGCACCTGTTCCTGGCGGGCGCGTTTACCTACCTGTTCGCGCGGGACTGGCTGGGCGACCGCTGGGCCGCCCTCATCGCCGCGCTGGCCTTCGCCCTCGGCGGCTACCTGACCAGCTACCCCGTCCTCCAGTTGGCCGTCCTCCAGACCGACACCTGGCTGCCCCTCCTGCTCTGGCTGGTGGACAGAGGGCTAAAGAATGATGACAAAAGACTAAAGACTGAAGCCCCGGAACAAGGGCTTGGGATTAAGCTCCCTCCGTCTTCCGTCTTCCGTCTTCCCCTCGCCCTCGCCTGGGCCATGCTCCTGCTGCCGGGGCACCCGCAATCGGTCCTGTATGTCGGCTACACCGTCCTCG
>CAZFUK010000988.1:0-1735 GCA_964522005.1 uncultured Anaerolineales bacterium
AAGATTACGGAATGCACTCACTCAGCGACGACCGTGGTTTGACAAGGCGGCGCTCGGACATTAAGATAAGGGACCTGATTTTTGTCAACCCAGCCATCAGCTCGGGCGCGCTAGGCGAGGCCCCAGTCAGGCGGCCCTCGGCTACCAGAAGATGACTGTTGTATGTCTTTACTTGTCTCTAGTATCAACTTTGCGTCGCTCGGCATAGCCCTGTGGCTCGGCCTGTACATCGTCACGCGCAGTCAAAGTCGGCTGGCGTGGTTAGCGAGTAGCACGCTATGGGCGCTATCCGCTTATTTTCTTAACCGCGTCGCCAACATCAACTTTCCGGACCAGAACCTGCTACCCAGCGGCTTGGGTCAGACGCTGAGCGCTGCGCTCTGGTATCAGCTATCCACACAATTCCGACCTCCAACGCCGGCCCGCCGGCTGCTCGTCCTTGTCGGGTATGGGCTAGCTATTCTATGTATTTTTCTGATGAGCCAGACGGACCTGGTGCTGATGGGGCCAGGCGGCGGAACGAGTATTGTGACGGCTGAAGTGCCGGCCGGTCCCTTCTATCCCCTCCTGGCGGCCCTACTGGTCGGGGGGCCGCTCCTGTCGCTCTGGAATTTCCTGGTGGCATGGCGGACCAGTTCTCCGCCGCTACGCGGCCAGTTAGCGGCCCTCGCAGGGTCAACGTCGGCGGCGGTGGTCGCCGTCGTCTACCTCATCGGCGGTGAGCTGGTTCGTCTCCCCCTACCGACTGTGCTGGGCGACCTTGCGCTTGGCCTGGCTGTCGCGCTGATGGGCTACGCCGTCGCCCGTTACAATGCCCTGCTGCAAGGACGAGCGGCGAGCGCCGATTTCCCGTATGCCGCGGCCGCCATGGGCCTGACAAGCCTCGGGTATTTGGCCGTCGCCTGGACCACCTTTCGTCTCTACGGCATCCCCCTCGCCGCGTTGACCCTGCTGTTCATGTTGGTCATTGTCTCCCACACGCTCTACGACGGCTTCCGAAGCCAACTCGACCGCCTCTTCTTTCGCCGTTCGGCCGCCCGGCTCCGGCAAAGCCTGCGTGTGCTGGCGCAAGAAGTCGCGGCGGGTGGCACGGTGGACAGTGTGCTGGATAACCTGTTAGTTGCTTTGTGCGCCAGCCTGGAGACCAAGAGTGGGGTGGTCGTGCTGGAGCAGGCGGGCGTTCGGACGGTCGCGGCTAGCGTACCAGTCGGTCTGACGGGCCAGGTCATCCCCCAGGCAGCGTTACCTGAAGACGTGACGCGGCTAGAGCGGCCGCTGCCAGGGCTGCCGGACATGGCCGCTGTTGCGCCGGTCTACTGGTCTGACGAACGGCTGGGCTATATCGCCGTCGGGGCGCGACCAGGCGGCTACGCCGAGGATGAGTTGGCAGCGCTGGCGATGGCCGCTGACCGTATCGCGGGCGCAGTGTCCACCGGTCGGGCCGTCGAGGCCGCCATGACCGCCCTCAGCGCCCAGGTCCAGGACTTGCGGCAGCGCGAACGGGAGTTGCAGCAGCAGGCGCAGACGGCGACACAGCCGCTGGCGGCTGAACTGAGCGAGACAGCGTGGACACGCCTGGTCGAAGATGCCCTGCGCCACCTGCACGACTTTACCTATCTAGGCGAGCATCGTCTGGCGCAACTACCCCAGGTCGAAGCGCACCTGATGGGCACTGGCGTCCAGGCCTCCCTCCTGGATCGGGGGCGAGCCGTGCGGGACGTGCTGGTCCAGACCC
>CAZFUK010000989.1:0-1733 GCA_964522005.1 uncultured Anaerolineales bacterium
GCGCGTCGCCGTGGTCGAAGACGGCCAGGCACAGGCAGTCCACCGCCAGCTCGACGCCGAAGGCGGCCAGCGCCGTCTGAATCATGGGCAGGTCGAAGTCGCGCATGACCAGCCGCTGGACGCCCGACAGGCCGGCGGCCTCGTCGTCGCTGACCACGCGGACGCCCATCGCCTCGACCTCGGCCAGGTCATCGTTGAAGGTGCGGGCGGCGCGGGGCGTGGCCCATACGGGCAGCCCGGCTCTAAGGTGGCGCTCGACGGCCCAGCTACACGGCCCGCCGCCCATCGTGACCCCGGTCAGCAGCAGAGCTTGGCCCTGACGGGTGGCCGCCTCGACGTCACGCGCCAGCCGCAGGGTGGGCGAGGGCATGACGAGCTTTAGCCCGTTCTCGACGGAGTAGCGGGTGTCGAACAGGAGGATGTCCTGGGTACCGGTGCCAATGTCAACGGCGAGGATACGCATGGTCTATCCTAAGGTCAAGGTGAACATATAGACCTGACAGGTTTCTCAAAACCTGTCAGGTCTCGACGTTTCAAGACAGCCCGCGCCAGGCGGCGACCCAGAGCATGGCCTGGAGGGCCAGCGCGCCGCCGAGCAGGAGGAGCGCCGCACCGCGCTCGCGGGCGTGGACCAGGGCGGCCAGCAGGCCGTTGCCCACAAGGGCGCCCAGGCCGATGGTCGGCAAGAGCAGGGCGGCGACGCGGGCCAGGGGCGGCAGACTGGAGCCGCGCAGTGGCAGTTGGGCCGGCAGGTCGGGGTAGCGGGCGACGACCCAGGCGTAGAGGGCCAGGCAGGCGAGGGCCGCCAGGCCGAGGAGCAGGTGCGCCACGCGGTCGCGCCAGATGGGCAGCGCCAGCCAGGGCGTGACGCGCACGGTCTGCGGCACGTACTCCGTCGGTCCCAGGCGCTGGCGGGTGGCGACTTCGGCCGCGAAGCCGGCCGGGTCAATGGGCGAGATGGCGTAGGTCTGGAGGGGCGTGACGACGAAGACCTGCTCGGCCAGGGGGCGCGTGCTGAAGAACAGCGTCCGCCCCAGGTCGGGCAGCTCGGCCTGGCCGACGGTGTAGCCGGGCAGGCGCAGGCCCTGGACCTGAGGCTCGGCGGGCAGGTCGGCCCCAGCGACGAGGCGCTGGACGGTCGGCAGGGGGATGATGTGGGTGGCGCCGGCCCAGTGGATGGTGAGGGCGTTGCGGTCGAGGGTATAGCGCAGGGTGAGCGCGCCCCACAGCCAATAGGCCAGCACGGCCAGGACGGGCAGGCTGAGCGCGATTACCACGCCCAGCGCCAGGGCGCGCAGGTCCACCTCACTGCGGATGAGGGTCAGGACGAGGACAACGTCCACCGCCAGCAGGGCGATGAGCAAGCCGGCGAGAAGCAGGACGCTGACAGTAGAGCGGGGTGGTTTCCAAAGCATAGGTAAATGATGAACGATGAACGATGAACGATGAATGATGAGGCGAACGTGTTCCCAAGGCATCGTTCATCGTTTGTCTTAGCAGGGCCTAAGTCTAATCCTGTCACGCCTGTTGGGTCAAGTCTCCGCCTGGACCTCACCCCCGTCCCCTCCCCTGGGAAGGGAGGGGGGGCGTAGGGGCGAGGTCCCCTCGCCCGCCGTCCCCACCCCCGTCCCCTCAGGGTTCTTTCAAACAGGAGTTACGCGGTGGGGTAAGCTACCAAGCTTAACAGACGAATAGGAAGAGACGCCAGTGTCGGGTAGAATGGAGTTACCACA
>CAZFUK010000990.1:0-1733 GCA_964522005.1 uncultured Anaerolineales bacterium
GTACGAGTCATGAAGAGCGCGATCAAGACGCTGGCCTGGCGCTTCAGCGCGCGGCGTATGCTCAAGGAGTACGTCGAGAAGCTCTACCTGCCCGCCGACGCCATCGGCGCGCAGCTCAACGCCGACGACCTGGCGCCGGCCAAGAAGCTGGCCGCCTGGCTGGACCACGTCCGCGCCGGCTGGCAGCAGGTCGGCGTCGTCGTGGACGCGCCGCGCGAGGGCCAGTTGGCCGTCGGCGGAGCCATCCCCCTGACGGCCCACGTCTGGCTGGGGGCGCTCTCGCCCGACGATGTCGAAGTCGAGGCGGTAAGCTGGAACGTGCGCAACGGCAAGCCCGCTGACATCGCCACCACGCCGTTGAGCTTCGTGGCGAGCCAGGACGGCGCGTCTACCTACCAGGGCCAGGTTCTCGCCCGCGCCAGTGGCAGCCTCGCCTTCAACGTGCGCGTCCTGCCTAAGCATCCGGGCCTGGCGCACCGGTTTGCCACGACGCTGGTGAAGTGGGCGTGAGTCCTAGTGCGTAGTGCGTATTTCGGACATAAGAATACGAAATACGCACTACGGAATACGAAATTCGGAGCCAGGGATGAACAAGACGACGGTTCTCCGCCAGTTAGAGACGTTGCTGGGCCAGGACAAAGTCCTGCACCGCCCTGAAGACGTCGCGCTCTATGAGTACGACGGCGCCCTAGACAAGGCGCAGCCCGACTTTGTCGTCTTCCCGGAGACGACAGAGGAAGTGGCGGCGGTGGTGCGCCTCGCCAACGAGCACGGTCTGCCCTTCATGCCGAGGGGCGCGGGCACAGGCCTGTCCGGCGGCGCGGTGCCCGTCCACGGCGGGATCGTCGTCTCCTTCGCCCGCATGCGCCGCATCCTGGACATTGACCTGCCCAACCTGCGGGCGGCCGTCCAGCCGGGCGTGGTCAACATTGACGTCACCACCGCTGTGGCGGGCCAGGGCTTCTACTATGTTCCGGATCCTTCGAGCCAGCGGGCCTGCACCATCGGCGGCAACGTGGCCGAGAACTCCGGCGGGCCGCACTGCCTCGCCTACGGCGTCACGTCCAACCACACGCTGATGCTGGAAGCCGTGCTGCCCGACGGCGAGGTCGTGGAACTGGGCCTGCCCACCGCCGACGCGCCCGGCTACGACCTGACCGGCCTCATGGTCGGCTCGGAAGGGACGCTGGGCCTGGTCACCGAGGTGCTGGTGCGGCTGGTCCACCAGCCCGAAGCGGTCAAGACGCTGCTGGCCGTGTTCGACGCGGTGGACGACGCCAGCAACGCCGTGTCGGCCATCATCGCCGACGGCACGATCCCCGCTGCCCTGGAGATGATGGACAACACGGCCATCCGCGCCGTCGAGGCGGCCAAGAAGTGCGGCTACCCGACGGACGCGGGCGCGGTGCTGCTGATTGACCTGGAAGGGTTTACCGACGGCTTGCAGGGGCTGGCCGACCACGTGGCCGAGCTATGCCGCGCCCAGGGCGCCCGCGAGGTGCGCGAGGCGAAGACGGCCGCCGAGCGCGACAAGCTGTGGGCCGGTCGCAAGGGCGCGTTTGGCGCGATGGGCCGCCTATCCCCGTCGTATTATGTCCAGGACGGTGTCATCCCGCGCACCAAGCTGCCGTGGGTGCTCCATCGCGTCAACGAGATTAGCCGGCAGTACGGCTTCCGTATCGCCAACGTCTTCCACGCCGGCGACGGCAACCTCCACCCGCTGATTCTGTTTG
>CAZFUK010000991.1:0-1723 GCA_964522005.1 uncultured Anaerolineales bacterium
CCCAGCAGGTACGTCAACCGACCCAGCAGGGTATTCTGGGTCGTCAGGTTGATGGTCAGGACCAGGATAAAGATGGGTATGAGAATGCGCGCATTACGCATGCGGTGGCCCCCCTCTCACTCGTGTTCGAGGTGGCTTACGCACGCGCCGGCTCCCGCGTCGCCCGCACCCCCGGCACCGGCACCGTCCGCAGCAGGTCCTCGACCACCGTGCGCGCGTCCACGCTCTTGATGCGCGCCGAGGGGCTGATGATGATGCGGTGGGCCAGCGTCGCCTCGGCCAGCGCCTTGACGTCGTCAGGGATGACATAATCGCGGCCCTGGAGGGCGGCGCGAGCCTGGCTGGTGCGGTAGAGGGCCAGCGAGCCGCGCGGGCTGGCGCCCAGGTAGGTGTCGGGGTGCTGGCGCGACGCCGTCACGATGCCGATGATGTATTCCTTGATCAGGTCGCTGATGTGGACGTCCTTGATCAGGGTCTGGGCGCGGCGCAGTTCGTCCGCGCTCACCACCTGCTCGACACTTTCGACCGGATGGGCGACGCGCTGGGCGTCGAGAATCTGCATCTCGGCCTCGCGGCCCGGGTAGCCGAGCGAGATGCGCACCAGGAAGCGGTCCAGCTGCGCTTCGGGCAGCGGGAAAGTGCCTTCGTACTCGATCGGGTTCTGGGTGGCGAGAACCTGGAAGGGGTTTTCCATCGGGTAGGTCACGCCGTCCACCGTCACCTGCCGCTCTTCCATGGCTTCTAGCAGGGCAGACTGGGTCTTGGGCGTGGCGCGGTTGATTTCGTCGGCCAGTACGATCTGCGCGAAGATCGGCCCCTGGCGGAACTCGAACTCGCGGTCGCGCTGGTTGAAGATGGACACGCCGGTAATGTCGCTGGGGAGCATGTCGGGCGTGAACTGGATACGGCGGAACGAGCAGCCGAGGGAGCGGGCGAAGGCCCGTGCCAGCATCGTCTTGCCGACGCCGGGCACGTCTTCGATGAGGACGTGGCCTCGGCACAGCATAGCAATCAGGGCGAGCTGAATCTCGTCGTGCTTGCCAACAATCACCTTTTCTACGTTATCGCTCACCCGGCGGGCGATGGTCTGAACTTCTTGCATTAGGGTACCAGGCTCCTTTGAGTGGAGAATAGAGACAAAAGGCGGGGCTAACCCCGTCAATTATAGCCAAAAGCGAGACTTACCGCAACGTTGCAGGTGTCATAATCAAGTACGGCGCGGCCCGCCCCGCCGGTTTCTTATCCACTGCTAATACTTCTGTTAATACTCTCAACCAGGCGTTCTGGTTCCCGCGTCTATTCGACTTGTCGAGTGTGACGTAGGGTGGTATACTGGTCTGAGTACTCTTCCTCACCTACTCTGGTCACGCCGAAGCCTGCTAGGAGAGCTTATGCCGCCTCATCCCCTGCGTCACCTTATGGTTCTGGCCGCAGCCGCCGTGCTCCTGACTGCGGTCCAGGTTCGTCAAGGCGTAGGCCGGACCGAGACGGCCCTGGCCGCCTCGGCGGCCGCGCTGCCCTGGCAGCCTCTCACCTTCACAGGCTCCATTACCAATAGCGACCCCTCGCACACCAACTTCATTAACTTCGCCACCGGTGGGCCAAGCGTCTGTGGCTCAACGCCTACATGTCCTGGTGTCGTGAACGACACCAGTTCTTACCACTACGACACCTACTCGGTCACCAACACCAGCGGCAGCCCCCAGTGCTACACTATCACAGT
>CAZFUK010000992.1:0-1720 GCA_964522005.1 uncultured Anaerolineales bacterium
GGGCGACATGCCCCGGCCCGTGCTGTACGACCACGGGATGGACGACGCGGTCAAGATGTTCGTGCTCGGCAAGACCGTCAAAATCGAGCCAGACGAGACCGGCTTGTGGGTCGAAGCGCAGTTGGAACGCCACAACCGCTACATGAAGGAAGTCGAGCAGCTCATCGCCCTCGGCGTACTGGGCTACAGTAGCGGCAGCGTAGGGCATCTGGTGAGATACGCCGAGGCCGACGCGGGGGGCGACAACGGCGACGACTGGTTCTGGGGCGGCGGGACGTTCGCCAGTTGGCCGCTGTTTGAGTTTTCCCTGACCCCAACCCCCGCCGAACCCAGGACGTTGGGGGTCGGCCAGATTCGGAGCCTGGTCGAGGCGTACCCGGCGGCGAAGTCGCTCTTGGCAGGGTTGAGGGACGTGGGGCGAGGGGCCAGGGCAGAGACAGCCCAGTCGGTCAAGACCCTAACCCCTGGCCCCTTGCCCCTAGCCCCTGTGCGTGTATCCACCCCATCCGATGGGGGTCACAATCAAACGGAGGAAGACGAGATGAACGAGCAGCAGGTGGCCGCCATCGTGAAGGCGGCGGTGGCCGAGGCTATTCCCGGCGCGGTGGCCGAGGCTATTCCCGGCGCGGTGGACGCGGCGCTTCAGGCGTTCCGCGTCGGCTTGGAGGGGGAGCCGCCCCTGAAGACGGCGGGCGTCGCTCCGTCGGCGTTGACGCTGCGGCGGCGCGATGAGGACCTGACGCCCGAACAGGCGTTCGTGCTCTGGCTCAAGATGGGCAACGAGGCGCCGGAGACGGTGAAGCGCATGATGCGCCGTCAGTCGTCGCGCATCGTGGGCCTGGACATGGGCGCGGACGCGACGAAGGCGACGCTGGTGGAGGGCGTGGACGCCCAGGGCGGGACCTGGGTGCCCGAGGTGATGGCGACCACGCTGAACACCCCGCTGGCGAACGGCAGCTATCTGCGCGTCGCGGGGGCGCGGGTCCTGACGGGCATCCAGGGCACCAACAGCTTCAAGGTGCCGGGGCTGACCCTGACGGGCCGCGCGGTGATTGGGGCGGAAGGCTCGCCCTACGGCCAGGCCGAGCCGGGGGCCAACGGGGTGGAGTTCAAGCCCTGGAAGTTCAAGCGGCTGGCCCTGGCGAGCGAGGAACTGGTCGAGGACAGCAACTTCGACGTGTGGAGCATGATCCTCCAGCCCGATTTTGCCCAGGCGTTCGCCGAAGGTGAGAACTACTACTTCACCGTGGGCAGCGGGACCAACGAACCGCAGGGCGTAGTCACGGGCGCGACGCTAGGCGTCACCCTCGCCAACGGCACGGGGCAGACGGCGACCATCACCAGCTTCGACAGCTTCGTCAAGCTATACCACAAGCTGGACTACAAGTACCGCGCGCATCCGTCGTGCGCCTGGATGATGAACGACGCCACGCTGGAGATTGTGAGCGGGCTGAAGGACGGCGCGGGGCGCTGCATCCTGGAGCAGGGGGTCAGCGGCCAGCCCGACCGCATCCAGGGCAAGCCCGTCATCACCAACAACCAGATGGACGCGCCCGCCACGAGCAAGGACATCATCCTGTTCGGCGCGTTCGACTACTACTGGATTGCGCCCTGGCCGGGCATGCAGATGCAGCGGCTGGACGAGAAGTACTCGGACACGGGGCACATCGGCTTCCGGGCGTTCCAGCGCGCCGACGGCCACGTGATGCAGGCGGCGGCG
>CAZFUK010000993.1:0-1718 GCA_964522005.1 uncultured Anaerolineales bacterium
GAATCTCGGGCACAGTTCGCCCCAGGTGCGCCTCAATCGGCAGACCGTTCAGGGCCGCCAGTGACTCGTTAACACGCTGATAGCGGAAGCTGGTGTCAAGGAAGGCCAGGCCGACCGGCGCGGACGCCACGAAGGCGTCTAACGTGGCCGCCAGCCGCTCCCGCTCCTGTTCCGCGTACTTGCGCTCGGTGATGTCGGAGTTGACACCGTAGATTCGTGTCGTCTGCCCATCGGCTTCCGCACGGGCGCGGCCGGCCCCCACCAGCCAGCGCGTTTGCCCGTTGGGTAGCACAACGCGATACTCGGCATAGTATTGTCCACCGGGCTGTTCCGCCTGCCGCAGCGCCTCGTTTACCGCGTCGCGATCGGCCGGGTGGATACGCTCGAAGATCATGGCGACATCGCCCGTGAAGCGGGCCGGGTCAATCCCGAATAGCTCCAGCACCCGCCGATCGGCGACGGTGTGATTGGTGGCGGGGTCCCATGACCAGGCGCCGAGACGGCCCCCGTCGAGGGCCGCTTGCAGCTTCTCCTCGCTGACCCGCAGCGCCTCGGCTACATCACGCTGCGTCTGAGCCAGCGCGTCATGCAGCGTCGCCAGACGGCGCTCCGCGATGACGCGCTGGGTCGTCTCGTGGACGACCGTAAACACGCCGCCTACGCCGCCCGCCTCGTCGCGGATGGGGCTGTAGGAAAACGTGAAGTAGCATTCTTCCGGGTAGCCGTTGCGTTCGAGGACCAGCAGCACATCCTCTGCGGAGGCGGCCTCGCCTCGCTCCATCACACGCGTGAGCCGCGGGCCGATGCTGGGCCACAGCTCGGGCCAGGCGGTCGGCCCCGCCGCGCCTAGCGCCCAGGGGCGCCGGGTCGTACCGAGGAGGGGTCGGCAGGCGTCGTTGTAGAGCTGGATGAGGTCTGACCCCCACCAGACTAGACTCGGGAAGGGCGAGTTCAGGCAGAGGCTGACCACCGTGCGCAGGCTCGGCGGCCAGGTGTCAATGGGGCCAAGGGGCGTCTGGGACCAGTCTTTGGCGCGTATGAGGTCGCCCACCTCGCCACCACCGGCCAGGAAGTCTAGCATCTCAGTTGCGGGCGCCTGTATCGTCATGACCCATTCCTGTCGTGGCTGCGCCTCTCGCGCCTCCGTTTGGTGTGCGTCTCCCCGTCGGACCGGCCCAGCCAACAGCACGCAGCGGGCATCCGCCCTGTCCTGGCCGGACTCGCTACGGTCGGCCCTGTCAGCGACGGCGTATAGACCTGCGGGGCGCTAGGGGAATGAGGCGCTCGAAGCCGGGGAGCAGGAGTGTGCGTAGGTACACCATGCTAACGTGTATGCTCAAATAATACACAACTCTAGAACAGGGTCAACAACGCGAGGCAGGCTGATGGGGTGAAGGCTTGGGTGAAGGAAAGGGCACGCCAGGGATATAGATATCCACGCTAGGCCGCCCGATCGTGGAGTACAATGGACGAAGGACCTCTTTGCCATCAACCGCGCGTCGTTGGCCCCCGTCGGGGTAGTGGCGCAGATGGGCAGGCGCGTGGCCCATATCTTCGCTCCCCAGATACCCCCAAGGGCATCTGGGGCTTTTGCTGTCCTGGGACCACACGAGGCTACACCCCTTCAAGAAGGGAGCACTCTCATGGCGACACCTCCCCGCCGGCTCACCTGGACTACCCTCGGCCAATGGACCATTCGACCGCGCACTGTGCTGGTT
>CAZFUK010000994.1:0-1717 GCA_964522005.1 uncultured Anaerolineales bacterium
GCGCGTCGGGCGCGACGTCAGCGAAGATCGTCGGCTCGATGAAGTAGCCCGGCCCATGGCTCTCGCCGCCGTAGACGAGCTTGCCTTCGCCCTTGCCAATCTCGATGTACTCTCGAATCTTGTTGTAGGCGTTCTGGTCCACCACCGGCCCCATGTAGACATCGGGCTTGGTGGGGTCGCCCACCGTGAGCTTGTCCACCTCGGCCAGAATCTTGGGCAGGACCTGGTCGTAGACCTTCTCGTGGATGATGGCCCGCGAGCCGGCCGAGCACTTCTGGCCCTGGAAGCCAAACGCCGACACGACGATACCCTTGGCGGCGGCGTCCAGGTCGGCCGTCTCGTCCACGACCACCGCGTCCTTGCCGCCCATCTCCAGGATGGTGCGCTTGATCCAGAGCTGGCCGGGATGGACCTTGGCGGCGCGCTCGTGAATGCGCAGGCCAACCTCCATGCTGCCCGTGAAGCCAACGAAGCGCGTCTTGGGGTGGTCAATCAGGGCGTCGCCAATCTTGCCGCCGGGTCCGACGATGAAGTTGAACACGCCGGCCGGCAGGCCGACCTCCTGCATGATCTTGTAGAACTGGTAGGCGATGGCGGGCGAGGTGCTGGCGGGCTTGAGGACGATGGTGTTGCCCGACACGATGGCCGCCGAACTCATGCCGCCCATGATGGCGCCGGGGAAGTTCCACGGCGGGATGATGACGCCCACACCGAGCGGGATGTAGCGCAGTTCGGTCTCTTCGTCCTGGTAGGGCACCAGGTCCTGGGGCTGGGCCAGGCGGAGCATCTGGCGGCCATAGTACTCCAGGAAGTCGAGCGTCTCGGCGGTGTCGGCGTCGGCCTCGGCCCAACTCTTGCCGACCTCGTAGACCATCCAGGCGCTGAACTCGTGCTTGCGGGCGCGAAGCAGCTTGGCCGCGTCGAACAGGTATTGGGCGCGTTCCTCGGGCGCGGTGTACTGCCAGGTCTCGAAGGCCTTGGCGGCGGCTTCAACGGCCTGGACCCCGTGCTCGACGGTGGCCTTGGAGAAGCGGCCCACCACCTGGTCAGGGAAGGCCGGGTTGATGGACACGACCACGTCGTCCAGCATGATTTCCTGGCCGCCGATGATGAGCGGATAGTGCTCGCCTAACTGGGATTTCACCTTCTCCAACGCCTGCTCCATGGCGCGGCGCTGGGCGGGGTCGGTAAAGTCGGTGGCGGGTTCGTTTTGGAATGGGGGCAAGTGGGTAAGCGATAACACAGTCAACCTCCTCGTTGACGCTTTGGATTGCGACTCACACACTCGAATCATAGTCCGAATTGGGCCATGCGTCCAACGGGGAGGCGGCTGGGCAGAGCTTACGCCTCTTCCAGCGTCAGCGGGCGGGGCTGCTTGCCGTCAATATCGGTGAAGCCATACTCCAGGGCCAGCGCGGCGGTGACCAGCACCTGGCCCGACTTCTCCATCCGCTGTGGGTCGGCGGCCAGCGCCGCCACGGCGCGGCCCTGGAACTGGGGCGACTCGGAGTTGCTCAGGTCGAAGAACTCGGCGGCGGACATGACACCCTCCGTCCGCACCAGGCCCGGGTAGAGCGAGACGGCGGCGATGCCGTAGGGCCGCAGCTCGTGGGCCATGTCCTGCGCCAGGCGGTCCGTGGCGCACTTGGACACGCCGTAGACCGTGTTCGCCAGGTACTTCTGCCCGGCGAAGTACGAGATGTTGACAATCAACCCG
>CAZFUK010000995.1:0-451 GCA_964522005.1 uncultured Anaerolineales bacterium
ACGTGCCGCCCTTCTCGGCCGAGGTCGGCGGCGCGGTCCTCAACGCCGCCATCACGCGCTATGCCGTCGTGACGGTCCAACACCGTGACGATGGGCAGGTGAGCCTGGCGTCCGACGACTACCAGCACCGCGTCGAAGGCCCAGTGGAGACGGCACTGGTCTACAACGGCACGCTGGACATGCTCAAGGCAGCGGTGCGGCTGACGGGGGTTCACGCCGTGACGCTGACGGTGTCCACTGAGAGCGCCCAGCCGCCTTACGAGACGCCACCGGGCGCAGGACTGGGATCATCGGGCGCCGTCGGGGTCGGCCTGCTCGGCGCCTTGAACGCCTTACGGCCCATGCCCTGGCCGCGCTCCGAACTGGCCGAGCGGGCCTTCCAGATGGAGACGGTCGAGGTCGGCATCGCCGGTGGGCGCCAGGACCAGGTCGCGGCGCTCAACGGCGGCTT
>CAZFUK010000995.1:461-1717 GCA_964522005.1 uncultured Anaerolineales bacterium
CGGCTTCCAGTTCATTGAGTTCCGCGACCCCGTCGCGGTGTCCACGCCGCTGGCCCTCCCGTCCACGGTTGTCCAGGCGCTGCGCGACAGTCTCGTGTTGTGCTACACGGGGCGGTCGCGCGTGTCGGGCAACATCATCAGCACGGTCATGGGCAACTACCGCCGCGATGAGGCGCGCACCGTCTACGCCCTCCACCGCCTGAAAGCGGTTGCCGCCGAGATGCGGGACGCCCTGCTGAGCGGCGACCTGGCCGGTTTTGGCGGCTTGTTGGCCGAGAACTGGGAGTGCCAGAAGCTGCTCGACGCTTCCGTGACCAACCCTCAAATAGACCGTCTCTTCCAGTTGGCTACACGAAAAGGAGCGGTGGGCGGCAAGGCACTGGGGGCCGGCGGTGGCGGCTGTCTCCTGTTCTACGCCCCAGGTAACGCCGATACCCTACGCCAGGCGCTGCTGGAACAGGGCGTAGCGCTGCTCGACTTCGACTTTGACAGCGACGGGTTACGTGTGGACGATGGAGGTACATGACCATGGCTAGTACGCTCAGCAACATCAACCTGTTTGTCCGCGATATGGCCCTGTCCCAGCAATTCTACACCGACGTTCTCGGCCTGACGCTCAACGACGCCATGTCCGCGCCGCCCCACCGCGTCGTCTTCGACGCGGGCGGCTGCACCCTGAGCCTCCAGACCGCCGACAGCCTGGGCGAGACGGCCTCAGCCGCCGAGGGAGTCGAGCTAGGCTTTGAAGTGGACAACATCGCCGCCGCGTGGGACCGGGTCAACCGGCAGGCGGCGGCCGTCGGCGAGTTCCAGACGATGGGCTGGGGCAGCGCCTTCGAGTTGCGCGACCCCGACGGCCATCGACTAGTGGTGTACCAGCAGAATCGAGGTGGCTAGAGCCATGTTCAAGCGCATCCTCATCGCCAACCGCGGCGAGATCGCCGTCCGCATTATCCGCGCCTGCCGCGACCTGGGCGTTGAGACTGTCGCCGTCTACTCCGAGGCCGACGCGGGCGTGCCCCATGCCGCCCTGGCCGACCAGGCCGTCGCCATCGGCCCGCCCCCGCCCGCCGAGTCCTACCTGAACATCCCGCGCCTGATCGAGGCGGCCCGCGCCACGGGCTGCGAGGCCGTCCACCCCGGCTACGGCTTCCTGTCCGAGCGCGCCCCCTTCGCCCAGGCCGTGCGGGACGCCGGCCTCGTCTTCATCGGCCCGCCGCCCGAAGCCATAGAGGCCATGGGGTCGAAGACAGCGG
>CAZFUK010000996.1:0-1715 GCA_964522005.1 uncultured Anaerolineales bacterium
ACACCGGGTGTCGTGTGGCGGTAAGAGGCGATCTCGACCGTCACCTTGTGGCCCGGCAACTGCCCGCCCTCGCCCGGCTTCGACCCCTGGGCCATCTTGATCTGGAGTTCCTCGCAGTTGGTCAGGTAGCTCGGCGTCACGCCGAAGCGGCCGCTGGCGACCTGCTTGATGCCGGAGTTGGCCTCGGTCCCGTAGCGGGCCGGAATCTCGCCGCCCTCGCCAGAGTTGCTCAGCCCCCCCAGCCGCGACATGGCCGCCGCGAGGACACCGTGGGCTTCAGGGCTGAGCGCGCCGATGGACATGGCCGCCGTCGAGAGTCGCCGTAGGATGGCCGCCGTCGGTTCCACCTGGTCCAGTGGAATCGGGTCGCGCTGGCGCTTCCACTCCATCAGGTCGCGCGGCTCGGCCGGGCGGGGCGGCCGGCTGATCATCTCGGCGTACTCTTTGTACAGCCGATAGCCCTCCTCGAAGCCGCCGTTGAGCGCGCCGGGGAAGCTGACCGCGTTGTGCAGGGCGTGGACGACCTGCGGGCTAAAGGCGTGGTACTCGCCACCCTTCTTGAACTTGTAGAAGCCGGGGTTGTCGAGCTTCGGCTCGCCGCCTTCGGCCGTGAACGCCAGGCGGTGCAGGGCCAACTGGCGGTCGGCCAGGCTGCGGAAGCCGACCCCGCCCGTGCGGCACGGCGTGTGGGTAAAGCAGCGCTCCACCAGTTCCGGCTCCAGCCCAATGGCCTCGAAGATCTGGGCGCCGCAGTAGGCATCCACCGTGGCGATGCCCATCTTCGACATAATCTTGAGCACGCCCTTTTCCACCGCGTGCATCATCGAGTGCTCGGCCTGCTCGGCGGTGACGCCCTTGTTGCGCAGGTGGCCTTCCTCCGCGATGTGGCGGGCGGTCGCCAGGGCCAGGTACGGGTTGACGGCGTTGGCGCCGTAGCCGACCAGGCAGGCGAAGTGGTGGACCTCACGGGCCTCGCCCGTCTCGACCACCAGCGACGCTCGCATCCTCAGCCCCGCCCGCAGCAGGGTGTGGTGCACCGCGCCGACGGCCAGCAGCATGGGGATGGGCGCGTAGTGGCGGTCCACGCCCCGGTCCGAGAGGATGAGAATCGTCTTGCCCTCGCGGACGGCCTGGATGGCCTGGGAGCAGATGGCCGCTAGCGAGCGTTCCAGGCTCTCGCGGCCCACGTCGGTCTTGAACAGGGCGCGTAGCGTGGCGCTCTGGAAGGCCGGGTCGTCGTGGCAGCGCAGGGCGTGGAGGTGCTCGTCGGTCAGGAAGGGGCTGTCCAGGTGCAGCAGGCGGGCGTGTTCCGGCCCCTCCGCCAGGAGGTTGGGTCGGCGGCCGAGGCGCACGCTCAGCGACATGACCAGTTCTTCGCGCAGCGAGTCAATCGGCGGGTTGGTGACTTCCGCGAAACGCTGCTTGAAGTAGTTGTACAGGGGGCGAATCTTCTCCGACAGAACGGCGTGGGGCGTGTCGTCGCCCATCGAGCCGACTGCCTCCGCGCGGTCGAGGACCATGGGGCGGATGACCGCCGTGAGTTCCTCGGAGGTATAGCCGAAGGCTTGCTGGAGCGTGCCGAGCGACGCGCCCAGGCTCAGCGGTTCGGTGGGGCCCTCAGTCGGCAGGCGGCGCAGCCCGTGCTGGACCCACTCGCCGTAGGGCTGGCGGTGGGCATACTCGTCCTTGACGTGGGCGTTGGTCAGGACCAGGCG
>CAZFUK010000997.1:0-1712 GCA_964522005.1 uncultured Anaerolineales bacterium
GGGCGGCAAGCGGTAGACAGCTTTGGCGATGGCCGACCCAGCCGTGGCGTTTAGGCCACGGACTGGACGGGCGGCAAGGGGCTGGACGGGCGGTGGTGGGTCGGTCACCGCGCCCTAAACGGCGCGCCGGTTGGCCCACCCAGTCGTGGCGATGGCTGAACCAGCCGTGGCGTTTAGGCCACGGGCTGACTGCCCACCGACTACCGCCTACTGACTACCGACTACCGACTACCGACTACTGACGACCGACTACTGCTGGAGGCAGGCAATGAGCCACAAGCTGGACCCGGAACTGCGCGACAGTCTGCATGCGGCGGGCGACACGCCCGTGGACCTGATCATCCGCACCGACGGCAAGCCGGGTCAGTACGCCGCTGCCTTCGCGGCGTCGGGCGTGACCGTTCGCCACATCTTTAACCTGCTGCCGGGGCTGGCCGTCACCGCCCCGGCCTCCGCTATTCTCGCCCTCGCCAACGAGGCGTGGATTGTGCGCATCGAGCCAGACCGCGAAGTTCGAACCATGTAACCAGGAGAGTGCCATGGACCCCACGAAATTGCATCCAGCGCTACAGGACATGTTGGACCAGCAGGCCGAGGCCCGCGAGCGGGGGGAACGAGCGTTTGAGGAGAGCGCGCCCATGCCCGTGATTGTGCGCTATCGCAGCGCCGCGACACGCGCCTATACCGAGGGAACGCCGCCGCCTGAGCGCGAGTTTGGCCTGATCAACGCGGCGGCGATGAGCGTGACGCTAGCCGAGTTGGACCGACTGACCGAGGATGCCGAAGTCACGCTGGTCTGGCCCGACCTCCCGGTCTACGCCATCCTGGACCAGTCCGTGCCGATTGTCCGGGCGCCAGAGGCGTGGGAACTGGGCTTCACGGGCCGTGGCATACTTGTTGCAATCGTGGACACAGGCATAGACGCCGAGCACCCGGACCTCGCCGGCCGGGTGGCGGAACAGAAAGACTTCACGGGCGAAGGCCCAGGCGACGGCAACGGCCACGGCACGCACGTGGCAGGCACCGTTGCGGGCAACGGCGCGGCGTCCGGCGGCAAGTACAAGGGCATCGCGCCCGACGCCACCCTGGTCGCGGCGCGCGTCCTCGGCAGCACGGGCAGCGGCCGCCAGAGCTGGGTCATGGCCGGCATCGAGTGGGCCGTCGAACGCGGGGCCAAGGTCATCAACATGTCACTGGGCGGCCCGCCGGAGCCGAGCGACGGCACCGATGCCCTGTCGGCCCAGGTGGACGCGGCGGTGCGGGCGGGTGTGGTGTGCTGTGTGGCGGCAGGCAACTCCGGCCGCAACGGAGGCCGCACGGTCGGGTCGCCAGGTGGGTCACGCGAGGCCATCACCGTCGGCGCGACGGTCAGCGATCCGGCCAATGCCTGGGACGAGATTACGGACTTTTCGTCGCGGGGGCCAACGGCGGATGGGCGGGTCAAGCCCGACGTCTGTATGCCCGGCTTTAACATCACTGCCGCGCGCGGCCACGGTACAAGCATGGGGCATCCCGTTGACGACAACTACACCACCGCCTCCGGGACGAGCATGGCCACACCCCACGCGACCGGCGCGGTCGCCCTGCTGTTGCAGGCCGAGCCAAACCTGACGCCGGCCCAGGTCAAGGAGCGCATGATGCGCGCCTGCCGCGATATGGGGCAGGAGCCGAACTGGCAGGGGCGGGGCCGTGTGGACGTGCTCGCCCTGATT
>CAZFUK010000998.1:0-1708 GCA_964522005.1 uncultured Anaerolineales bacterium
TGACAGGCCCCATCCCCGTCATCCCGCGTCCGGCCGTCCCGCCAGGCCCGGCGGCTGGCCCCGCCCCGGTCCGCACCGCGCCAAGTGGAGCGCGTGGGCCGCTGGCCGCGCCCCAGTACGCCCCGCCCGTCGCGCCGCCGCGCGCCGAGACCGACTGGCCCACGCTGGCGCTGGGCGCGGTCGCCGCCCTCTTTGTCCTCGGCCTCATTCCGCTGTACTGGACCGTCATCCAAAAATTCGCTGGGGGCTGAAACCAATTGACGGCGTCTGTAAGCACCTCTATAATCCCCGCTAGGGGGGATTGAGGATGACGAGGAAAGACGTTTACCACGACAGCGTGAAAGAGGCCCTGCGTAAGGACGGCTGGACCATTACCCATGACCCGTTTCGTCTCCGAGTGGGCAAGAAGCGGCTGGTCATGGATCTTGGTGCGCAACGCCTCATCAGCGCCGAGAAGGGGTTGCGCAAGATCGTGGTGGAGGTTAAGAGCTTCATTGGACGTTCGGATGTCAGGGACCTCGAACAGGCGTTAGGCCAGTACGTGCTGTATCAGCAGGTGTTGACCGAGCAACAGATTGACCGTGTCCTGTACCTCGCGGTTCCCCGCCGCAGCTACAATGCCATCTTTCAATCGGAGTTAGGCGCCTTGTTGTTGAAAAATGCTCTGGTACGCTTACTCGTATTCGACGAGAAGGAGGAGGTCATTGCGCTATGGCTACCGGACTAAGCTATCCCGACATCGTAAAGCGAATTCTGTGCGACTACTCCGCCTATTACGCCGAAGATAGCGAACGTCCCCTGCGGGTGCTCTTTGACGATGAGCATCAGAGCTATTTGCTCCTCGACGTAGGATGGTACGACGACGAGTATATCCATCATACCCCAATTCATATTGACATCATTGATGGTAAAATCTGGGTGCAGTACGACGATACAGAGGACGGGGTCGCCACGGATTTGCTTGCGGCGGGCGTGCCGTCCCAGGACATCGTGCTGGGCTTCCGTCCGCCTGAACTGCGGCCCTACACCGAATTCGCGGCCGCCTGACTATGCCAGCCTGCAGATGCCTCTGACTTTATTTCCGTCCGCATTTCGTCTATAATAGAGGCAGCGCGAGACTACGAACGCGACGGCCTGTAGGCCGCCGCGTGACGCACCGTACTGGAGTAGGAAAGTGAATAGAGGCACATTTCGAACCTCGATCATCGGGCTGCTGGTCGTCCTGGCCATGGTAGCCCTGCTTACCACGTTTATGAACGGCCAGCCCTCGCCCCAGTCCGGGCTGACCCTGTCGGACCTGGCCCGCGACATCAAGGCGGGCAACGTCCAGCAGATCACCGTCGCGGGCGACGACCTGCGGGTTCGCTATAACAAGAACCCCCAGCAAGAACGAATCACGCGCAAGGAGCACGGCATTGACCTGACCGAGACCATGCGCCGGCTGGGTGTCACCGACGCGCAACTGGTGGCGGTCAAGCTCGAAGTGGTCGCGCCGAGCTTCTGGACCAACTGGGGGCCGCTCATTGGGTCTATCTTGCCGGTGCTCCTGCTCGGCGGCTTCATCTTCCTGATGATGCGGCAGGCCCAGGGCGGCAACAACCAGGCCATGAACTTCGGCAAGAGCCGCGCCCGCATGTTCGGCGGCGACAAGCCGACGGTCACGTTTGTGGACGTGGCGGGCGTGGAAGAGGCCAAGCACGAACTGGCC
>CAZFUK010000999.1:0-1706 GCA_964522005.1 uncultured Anaerolineales bacterium
AGTTCCTCTGGCCGTCGAGCATTGTAGAGATGGTAAGCGACGATGTCGGACACACGAATTCGGGTCCCCGCAATGGTAGGCGCGCCATCTTCTACCGCAGGATCAGAGACGATGTCGTCAATATGCAGAATAGTCACCACAGCCGGTTTCTCCCTATTTGCGTCCCATGAGGGTGTAACAATAATCGAAGCGGCGGGCCGTGTCAAGCAAGAATGGGCGGCGGGCATAAAAAGACCTGACAGGTTTCCCCCTTCGGGGACTTCGTCAAAACCTGTCAGGTCTGCTTTGCCAGCGTGGCTAACGCCCCGTGGGGGGTGGCTCCGCGACGGCGCAGGCTTCGCCGCCCTCGCCGGTGGCAGCCATCGCGTCGGCGCTCGGCGCGCCCTCGGCCAGCCAGGCCTCGAAGGACGGGTCGAAGCAGCTCAGGCGGTACTCATTTAGGATGTCGGCGCACATGGCGCGGACGGGGCCACTGGCGGGGGCGGTCAGCACCTGCTGGAGCAGCCAGCCCTCGAACTCGTCGGCGCTTGGGTCTTCGTCCGCCGCGCGCTGGAGCAACTCCCGCTTCAGGTCCATCCCCAGCCGGTCCGGCGTCTGGTCGCGCTTGCGCCGCTTCGAGCGGCCCTCCGACGCATCGAGCGCTAGGAGCGCCTGTCGGCTAAAGTCTCCAGGTGTGAGCATACAAGCCCCCTAACGGTTCCAGCCGAACCACGACCGACGTTTCTCGGCCTTCTCGCCCAGGACCGTCACCTGGAGCGGAAAGGCCGGGTGGGCGGGGCGGCCATAGCCTCGGTCGAGCGCGGCGGCGTCCAGTTCCAGCGTCTGCAAGTCGTGGCGCACCAGGTCGGTCGGCGACAGCGCGCCGATGGTCGTGACCGTCTTGAGATAGCCCAGGCACTCGTGGCAGGTCACGGCTCGGCGGGCCTCGCGCGCCTCTTCGGGCGCCAGATAGGTCAACGTTTCATAGTCGGTGTTGCCGCAGAACACACACGTCTGCGTCGAGAACTTCCAGGCGGCCTGGCAGCGTCCGCAGCGCAGCCAGTGCTCGCGGTCCAGGCCGCGCACCTCGGCCAGCGTCGGCCACGCGCCACACTGGGGGCAGTAGCCCGCGTGCCAGGGTACGTCAGTCAGGAGCGGCGCGGTCACCCCCCGCCAGGCGGCCAGCAGCGGGCCGGCGGCCAACTGGCCCAACGTCGAGAGCAGGGGGGCGTCCAGGGCGGCCTCCTGGGCCAACGCCTCCAGGCGCGCGCCGTCCAGGGCGAGGCTCGCCTCCAGGAGCGCGAGCGGGTTGAGCGTCGGCTGGCCCCCGGTGAGAGCGGCTCGCCAGCGCCGCCCGTCGAGCTTGCCCGACCGCTCCACCACATCGAGCAGGCGGCCCAGAAGCTGGTCCAGCCGCGACGGGTCCACCGTCAGCGTCTGCCCGTGCAGCAGCGGCTGGCCCTGCGCCAACCCCTCCCGCGCCGCCGAGGGCTGGGCGGTGTCGAGAGCGGGCAGCCCCGCCGCCCAGCCCTCGTCCTGGCCGGCGGCCAGGGTGGCCTGGTAGAGGGCCACGAGCGGCGCGACGGTGGGGTCCGAGCGCGCCAGGTCGTCAAGGCCAGTGGGAGCCACAGCTCTCATCGCTTGTTCTCCACCGCGATGGCGTTGCCCACCTGGTCGGTGTCGTGGAAGGGGTTGGTCGGGCCGTGCATCTCCACCACCGACCCCCG
>CAZFUK010001000.1:0-1696 GCA_964522005.1 uncultured Anaerolineales bacterium
TCCATGCCCTACGACGTTATCATTCGCAACGGAGTGCTCTACGACGGCAGCGGCGACGAGCCGGTGGCCGGTGACCTCGCCGTCGAAGGCGACACCGTCGCCGCCCTGGGCGACCTGAGCGGGGCGACGGCGAAGACCGAGCTAGACGCCGGCGGGCTGGCGGTCACCCCCGGCTTCATCAATATGCTGAGCTGGGCCAACGTCTCGCTTATCCACGACGGCCGCTCCCAGAGCGACATCCGCCAGGGCGTGACGCTCGAAGTCCTGGGCGAGAACTTCTCCATGGGGCCACTCAACGCCGCCATGAAGGCCGAGATGCGGGAGGACCAGGGCGACATCCGCTACACCGTCGAGTGGACGACGCTCGGTGAATACCTGGACCACCTCGTGCGGCGCGGCGTCGCCTGCAACGTCACCTCGTTTGTCGGCTCGGAGACGGTGCGGATTCACGAGCTAGGGTACGACAACCGCCGCCCCACGCCCGATGAACTCAGTCGCATGCGGGCGCTGGTGCGCCAGGCGATGGAGGAAGGCGCGGTTGGCCTGTCCTCCGCGCTCATCTACGCCCCCGCCTGCTACGCCAACACCGACGAACTGGTGGCGCTGGCCGAGGTCGTGGCCGAGTACGACGGGCTGTACATCTCCCACATCCGCAGCGAGGGCGACGGGGTCTTCGAGGCGCTCGAAGAGTTCTTCACCATCCTGCGTCGGGCCGGCGTGCGCGGCGAAATCTACCACCTCAAGCTGTCGGGCAAGCCGAACTGGGGCAAGTACGACGAGTTCATCCGCCGTATCGAGGCGGCGCGGGCCGAGGGCCTCCAGGTGACGGCGGACATGTACCCCTACCCCGCCTCGTCCACCGGCCTCGACGCTTCGATCCCCGGCTGGGCGCATGAGGGCGGCCCGAAAGCGCTCATGGCCCGTCTCCAGGACCCGGCCACACGGGCGCGCATCCTGGACGAGATGACACGCTTTCGGGAAGTTGACGCGGCGGGGGACACCCTGCTCGTCGGCTTCAAGAACGACAGGCTCAAGCCCCTTCAGGGCAAGACGCTCCAGGAGGTGGCCGACATGCGCGGCAAGTCCGCGCCTGAAACCGTGCTGGACCTGATTCTGGAGGACGACAGCCGCGTCCAGGCCGTCTTTTTCTCCATGTCCGAGGACAACGTCCGCCGCCAGATGGCCCTGCCGTGGGTCAGCTTCGACTCCGATGCCGGGTCGTACTCGGCCGAGGGGCTGTTCCTCAAGCGCAGCACCCACCCCCGCGCCTACGGCACCTTCGCCCGCGTGCTGGGCAAATACGTCCGTGACGAGGGCGTGGTCCCGCTGGCTGACGCCGTGCACCGCCTGACCGCGCTGCCGGCCAGCGTGCTTAAGATAGACCGACGGGGGCTACTCAAGCCAGGCTACTACGCCGATGTCGTCGTCTTCGACCCGGCGACGATTCAGGACCACGCCACCTACCACCACCCGCACCAGTACGCCACGGGCGTCCACCACGTCTTCGTCAACGGCGTCCAGGTGCTCAAGGACGGCGACCACACGAGCGCGACCCCCGGCCGTGTCGTGCGCGGGCTGGGCTGGCGGCAGGAATAGGGAGGCAGCTTGATGGAAAGCCATTACACGGCGGTGATTAAGCAGGACGGCGACTGGTGGATTGGCTGGATCGAGGAAGCGCCCGGCGTGAACTGCCAGG
>CAZFUK010001001.1:0-1690 GCA_964522005.1 uncultured Anaerolineales bacterium
GACCGACTGGCGGCGCTGCCGGAGGGCGAACTGGGGCGGGCGGCGGCGCGTGTGGCCGACCGCCAGGTGGACCCGTACACGGCGGCGGCGGAGCTACTAGGCCGATAGGGGAGGTGTAGTAATTCACTATGGAAAGCATGTACGGCAAGCTCGCGCTCTATACCGGGACGGCCAATCCGGGCCTGGCCCAGGAGATCGCCCAGGCGCTCGGCGTAGACCTCTCCCCCGCCGATGTGTTCAAGTTCCCCAACGACAACATCTTCATCCGCCTGCACGGTTCGGTGCGCTCGCGCGATGTCTTCGTCATCCAGCCGACCTGTCCGCCTGTAAACACCAATATCATGCAGTTGCTCATCTTTATTGATACGCTCAAGCGCGACTCGGCCGGGCGCATCACCGCCGTCATTCCCTATTATGGCTATGGCCGCACCGACAAGAAGGACCAGCCCCGCGTGCCCATCACCGCGCGCCTGGTAGCCGACCTGATTACCGTGGCGGGCGCGGACCGCGTGTTGATGATGGACCTCCACGCGGGCCAGATTCAGGGCTTCTTCAAGATCCCCGTGGACGACATCACCACCCAGCACTTGCTGGTGGAGCACATGCGCAAGCTCGACCTGCGCCAGGCGACGGTGGTCGCGGCGGACCTGGGCGGCGCCAAGCGGGCGCGTAACTTCGCCGAGGAGTTGGGGGTGCCACTCGCCCTGATTGAGAAGCGCCGCGCCCAGGCCGGGACCGGCCAGTCCAAGGCACGCGCCTTGAACCTGATTGGCGAGATTGACGGGCGCGACGCCATCATCTACGACGATGAGATTGACACGGCCGGCACGGTCACGGAGGCGGCTGCCTTCCTCCGCGCGGCCGGCGCGCGCTCCACCCGCATCGTCGCCAGCCACCCCATCCTGTCGGACCCGGCCACCGAGCGCCTGCGCAACGCGCCCATCGAAGAGATCGTGGTCACCAATACGGTGCCCATCCCCGAGCGCAAGTGGCTGCCGAACATGACCATTCTCTCGGTGGGGCCGCTACTCGGTGAGGTCATCCGCCGTATACATTTAGGGGTCTCGGTGGGGGAGATGTTCAACGAGTAACGGAGGGTACCATGCATAATAGCGATGACGAGCGCCGCCGCACGCACCGCGTCTTGCCCGGTCTGATTATGATTGGTCTGGGCGTTGTCTTCCTGGTCGGCCAGTTCCTGCCCATTGGCGACTGGATTCTGCTCATCATGGGTCTGGCCTTCCTGGTCAGCTACTTCGTGACGCGGCGCGATGGGCTGCTCTGGCCGGCCGGGGTGCTGTCGGGGTTGGGGGTGGCAATTATTGTCGGTAATACCCTGCGGCTGGACGGGCCGCTTATGGCGGGAGCGATTCTGCTCGGCCTGGCCGGCGGTTTCTTCAGCATCTACATCCTTGACCAGGTTTTCACGCCGCCGACGCCGGTCGCGCCGCTGTGGGCGGGTCTTGGAACGGGTCTGGCGGGCGTGCTGTCGGTGCTGATTGGCATGGGTGTGTTGCCGGAGAATGCCTGGGGCGTCGTCGGCCAACTGTGGCCCATCTTCCTTATCCTGGCGGGGATTTCGACGGTCGTGGGCGCCCTCCGCCGCCGTGAGGGCTAGACGGGCAGTATCAAGAGGTGGTAAAAAAAGCCCCTGTTTCCCAAAGGAACAGGGGCTTGGTATGTCAGGTTG
>CAZFUK010001002.1:0-1690 GCA_964522005.1 uncultured Anaerolineales bacterium
CCCCGACGCTGGACATGGCGCTCCGTCCCGCCCGCGCCGTGGCCCTCGACGGCGCTACCCTGACCCTCCAGGTCCGCGACGGCTGGCAGACCTGGCTCAGTCGCCTCGACCGCGACATCCGCCGCGCCCTGGAGCGCGCCGCCGGCCGTCCCATCGCCTACCACGTCCAACTCACCGCTGAGAAAGCGAGAGCCGCATGAAACACTCCTCCGTCACCGTCACCGACCAGTTCTGTGGGGCCGGTGGGTCGTCCATCGGGGCGACCGCCGCCGTCGCGTAGGAGCTACCATGACCACCCCCGCCTGCCCCCCCGTCATGGGGGGGGGCACCCTCCAGACCGGCCTGGCAACCGTTCTGTCCCGCGTAGAACAATCCCTGGACGAAGGGTTTGAAATCCGCATTCGTCGGGTGACCGAGCCAGACGAGCAAGGCAATGTCTTTGTCTGGTATGAGGCAGAAGCCTGGGTCAACGGGCATCGTGACGCCGGTCCCTACATCAAGCCGACGAGCCTGATAGACGCTCTGGACGCGCTCACCAGGCCGTGGTATGAGGACTAAGGGAATGACCACGTTCAAGGTCCCTGTGGATGTGATTGAGGCCGAAGCCCGGCGCGCGACCCATGACGTGACCGACCTGGCCCGCAGCATGGCCGAGGTAGGCCAGTTGCAGCCTATCATCCTCACCCCAGATATGCGCCTGGTAGCGGGCTGGCACAGGTTGCAGGCCGCTAAGCTGCTAGGCTGGGCGGAGATTGAGGCGCGCTACATCTCGGACGTGGATGCCGAGATTGCCGCCATTGACGAAAACCTGATGCGTTACGAGATGCATCCCGTCGAGCGGGGCGACTGGTGGTTGAAACGCCAGTCTCTTTACCTGGAACGTCATCCCGAAGCGCGCCCAGGCGGGGACCGGCGGAGCGCCAATTTCAAATTCCAGAACACGGAATTTGAAACCCCGACCTTTGTTCAGGATGCCGTGGAAAAAACAGGAGTTGGTAAGAGCGTCATCTACGAAGAGATGCAGATTGCTCGCAAGGCTACCCCCGAACTCAAGCAGGCCCTGGTCGAGGCCAAAGTAGCCAAGACCGACGCGCTGAAACTGGTCCGCCTGCCTCAGCCCGCCCAGGCCGTCGCCGCCCAACACATCAAAAGCGGAGCCAAGCCCGAAGACGCCGCCAGAGCCGCCCGTGCTGCCATCCCTAAGCCGCCGCGCCAGGAACCCATCTTGCCCCTGCCGTCCTCCGTTCGCCTGGACGTGGCCGACGCCGCCGCGCTCCCCCTGGACGCCGACAGCGTTGACCTCATCGTCACCTCGCCCCCCTACGGCCTGGCGATTGAGTACGCCAACTATACCGACCTGTCCGAGGGCTGGCACTACATGATGCAAACCTGGCTGGCCGAGGCGTACCGCGTCGCCAAGCCGGGCGGGCGGCTCGCTCTCAATGTGCCCTTTGACACGACGGAGGGCGGCAATCGTCCAACGTGGCCGCAAGCGTGCAAGGCCGCCGTGGACGCAGGCTGGACGTACCGCTGGGCTATCGTTTGGAATGAGGGCAACGTCTCCAAGTCTGTCGCGCGCGGCTCCATTGACAGCCCTGCCGCCCCCCATGTCATTACACCCGTCGAGGTCATCGGCGTGTTCTACAAAGGCGAGTGGGGCCGCAAGTCTGACACCCCCGCCGACCTGGAC
>CAZFUK010001003.1:0-1688 GCA_964522005.1 uncultured Anaerolineales bacterium
CCACCGGCACCGCCTTCACCACCGACTACCCCAAGACGCTCCTGCTGGACTACGGCGCGCCCGCCGCCGACCTCGACCGGCTGAGCAAGTTCTTCGGCGTCTCCGCCCTCCGGCTGCCCCACCCCCAGGACGACACCGCGCCCGACGCCGTGGTGGTGCTCGGCGCGGACTACAAATCCTGCAAAGGGCGTTAATCCGTTCTAGCCAGCCGCGCCCCGCCCCGCGACGTAGCCCGACGCCCAGGCCCACAGGAAGTTGTACCCGCCAATCGGGCCGAACACATCCAGTACCTCACCACACAGAAACAGGCCACGGCACACGCGGCTCTCCAGGGTCAGCGGGTTGACCCCGTCCAGCCGCACTCCGCCGCCCGTCACCTCGGCCTTGCGGTAGCCCTCGTCGCCGCTGACCGGCAGCGGGTAGCGCGTGAGCAGGTCGAGCAGGCGCTGGCGGTCGGCGCGGCGTAGCTCGGCGGCGCGTTGCGTCTCCGTCAGGCCCGCCTCGGCCACGAGACCCCGCGCCAGCCGCTCCGGCAGCCGCTCGCGCAAGACCTGGAGCACGCCGCCCCGCGCGCTTACCAGGGCCGCCGTCCACTCGTCCGCGTTCCACTCGCCCCACTGAGCGCGCAGGGCCGGACGGGGGCCGGGGTCGGGCCGCGTGACGGCGTGGGCCATGTCCAGCACGGCGGGGCCGCTGTAGCCGCGATGGGTGAACAGGAAGTCGCCCTCCGCTTGACGCGCCCGACTCCCCGCAGTGCTCAGTCGCACGGGCAGCGAGACGCCGGCCAGGCCGTGGTGGGCCGCGCTACCGCCGAGGAGCGGGGTGAGAGCGGGGTAGGTGGGCGTCACAGCGTGGCCGAGGGCTTCCACCAGCCGCAGCCCGGTCCCGTCGCTGCCGGTGGTCGGGATGGAGAGGCCGCCGGTGGCGATAACAAGGTGATGACTGATGGCTGATGACTGATGACTGGTTGATTGATGATTAGAAGATTGAGGATTGGGTGATGAGCGGTTACTCAGCTTCAAGCTCCAATCTTCAATCGTTAATCGCCAGTCATTGGTCTTCAGTCTCTCAATCTTTTCCACCGACGCGCCCGTCCAGACCGTCACCCCTCGGCGGCGCGCTTCGTGCAGCAGGGCGTCGCGGACCTGGCGGGCCTGGTCGGAGACGGGGAAGAGCTTGCCGGGGCTGCCAAAGCGCGAGGTCATGACGACGCCGGGGTAGGGCGGGGTAAAGCGGGTCGGGAAGTCTTCGCGCTTGAGGCGCACGCCGAGGGCCTGCTCGAAGAAGGCTGTCTGCTGGTCTAAGGGCCAGGCGGCCAGCACCGTCTCCAGGGATTCACGGGGCGAGTCGGTCTCGAAGACGCCGGTGTGAGCCTGAGCCGGCAGGACGTTGCAACGGCCGCCCCCCGCGACCAGAATCTTCTGGCCCGGGCGGTCCGTCCGCTCTAGCAGCAGGACGGGCCGGCCGACCTCGGCCGCGAAGATCGCCGCCACCAGCCCCGCCGCCCCGCCCCCGACGACCACGACCGGCCACACCGTCTCAGCCATCGTCGCTCCCCTTCGTCCGCGTCTGCCTTGTCCCGTCCACTGCCAAATTCTAGCTCAGGCATGCGCTAACCCCAAGAGCCAAAAAGCTCGGTCCCTGGACGGACCAGGGACCGAGGGAACTACTGAGGACTGCTGACCACC
>CAZFUK010001004.1:0-1685 GCA_964522005.1 uncultured Anaerolineales bacterium
CTCCCTTGTAGGGGAGGGGCCGGGGGAGGGGTAAGGAAGGGGGGCCAGCCAGGACCAAGTTCCCCCTCCCTGCATAGGGGAGGGGCCGGGGGAGGGGTTTGGGGCAGTCCACGACTTTGACACAGCCCTGGGACGACGCCCCTAGCCCCTTGACAACCGAACACCCGTTCGGGTATAATGACGGTAGGGATAGTCTAGTGTAAGGAGCGACGGGCGTGCAGGTAGCATGTGTTCTGTGGCCGGAGCGGGCCGAAGCCGTGCGGCGGCTGCGCGCCTGGGAAGCCTGTCTCGACGCGCTGGAGGGCTTCTCGTCCAGCGTCGAGGTCGAAGCGCCCGGCGTGGCCTATGTGGACGTCACCTCCCTTGCGCCGCACTACCCCGACGTGGAGACCCTGGCGCGAGTCCTGGCCCGCGCGGGCTACGCCGCCACGAAAACCGCCTACGCCGTCGGCGTGGCCGCCTGTCCCTTTGGGGCGCGCGTGGCCGCCGAAGACCTGGGGCCGGGCGAGGTGGCCGTCTGGCCCGACGGTACCGAACGTGAGCGCCTGGCCCCCCTCTCGGTGCGCCGCCTGCCCCTGGACGACGAGACGCTGGACACCCTATGGCGGGCCGGTCTGAGGACGCTGGACGAGGTGGCGCGGCTGCCCGCCACCGTCATCGCTGACACCTTTGGCCCGACGCTGTGGCGGGCGCAACGGCTGGCGCGCGGCGAAGCCCTGCGGCCCCTGCGCCCCCGCCAGGTCATCCTGCGCGAAAGCTCGCGCCAGACCTTCGAGACCCCGGTCTCCGACACGCTGCGCCTACGCGCCCTGGGCGCCATCCAGGTCCGCGACCTGGCCGACCGCCTGCGCCGGCGCGGGCTGCGCTGCGCACGGCTGCGGCTGACGGGCGAACTGACGACGGGCGACGTGTGGCAGTCGAGCTACGTCCTGGCCGAGCCGTCCGCCGCTTCGGCCATTCTGACCCACCACGCCGACGACGCCCTCAGCGAGTGGCCCGTCGCCCTCGGCGTCCTTGCCGTCACCATCGCCCTGGACACCGCGCCCCAGGTCCAGGCCCGCGAGACGGTCCTCAAGTTCCGCGCGTCCGGCGACCGCCGCGAGTAATCCCTGTCTGCCCACCACTCTATCCAATCTTTAGTCATTAATCATTAATACTTTTTGACGGCACGTCTCTTGCTGCATGGACGCTATCCCCGCCCGTATAGGTCTGTGGTTGTGACCTAACGGGCGGGTCTTATCTATCCTCTGTCTAGCGCGAAGGTGTACAGGAGAACGAGTATGTCCATGAACCGCTTGTTTCAGATCGTGGGTGCGCTGGTCCTGCTCGCGGGCGTCGCGGGCCTCATCATTCCGGGGAACAACACGTTGGGCTTCCCCACTAACCTGCTCCATGATATCATCCATATCGTCACGGGCCTGCTCTTCCTCTACGCGGGGTCCCAGGGCGGCTCGACCCTCCGCAGCATCGCCCTGGTGTTCGGCGTGGTCTATGCCCTGGTGACGCTGCTCGGCATCGTCGCGCCGGGCCTCGTCGGCGGCCTGTTGGCCGACGACCCCAACGCCACCTTCGGCAGTATGCTGTCCGACAACTTGCTGCACGTGCTGCTGACCGCCCTGGCCCTCTACGTCGGCCTGTCGGGCCGCAACCGCACGACCGCCATGCGGTAGACCGGGGGGTAGGGG
>CAZFUK010001005.1:0-1681 GCA_964522005.1 uncultured Anaerolineales bacterium
CCCAGGGCAACGTCGACTGGCCGGGCTTCGGTGAGAACATGCGCGTGCTCCAGTGGGTGGTCGAGCGGGCGCGCGGGCACGCGGCCAGCGTCGAAAGCCCGCTGGGCTGGATGCCGCGCTACGAAGACCTGGAGTGGAAGGGACTGGAGAGCTTCACCCGCGAGCAGTTCAACCAACTCATGGCCTTCGACCGCGACGCATGGAAGGGTGAGATTCTCTCCCACGACGAGTTGTTCCTGCGCATGTACGACCGCCTGCCCAAGGAGCTGATCTTCGTCCGCGAGTTGATTCTGTCCAGCCTGTGGCGCTCGCCCGAGCATTGGGAACTGAACGGCATCAAGGCCCACGCCGAATCCGCCTGACCCGCCGAACCCGCCTCGTGACGACTGCCCAGCTCGACTTCACCTACGACGCTCTCCCCAGCCGGACCGTCTTCGGCGTCGGCAGCCTCGCCAAGCTGCCCGCCGAAGTCGCCCGGCTGGGCGCCTGTCGCCTCCTCATCCTCGCCTCCCCCTCGCAGCGCCCTGTCGTCCAGACCATTCGGGAACTACTGGGCGGCGCGGTCGCCGCCGTCATGGAGAGCGTCGGGCAACACGTGCCCCTCGACGTAGCCGAGCGGGCGCGGCGGGCGGCGGGCGAGGCCGGCGCGGACGCCTGCCTGGCCGTGGGCGGCGGCTCGCCCATCGGCCTCGCCAAGGCGGTGGCCCTGACGGCCGGCCTGCCCATCGTCGCCGTTCCCACCACCTACTCCGGCTCCGAGATGACCCCCATCTGGGGGCTGACCGAGGGCGGCCACAAGACGACCGGGCGCGACCGCCGCGTCCTCCCGCGCACCGTCCTCTACGACCCGGCGCTGACGCTCGACCTGCCGCCGGTCGTGTCGGCCACCAGTGGCGTCAACGCCCTGGCCCACTGCGCCGAAGCCCTCTACGCCCACGACACCAATCCGATTATCAGTCTCATGGCCGAGGCCGGCAGCCGCGCCCTCGTCCACAGCCTGCCGAGGGTCGTGGCCGAGCCGAGGGACATGGGGGCGCGGACGGAGGCCCTGTACGGGGCGTGGCTGGCCGGCGTGGCGCTCGGCGCGGTGAGCATGGGACTGCACCACAAGTTATGCCACACGTTAGGCGGGGCGTATGGCCTGCCCCATGCCGAGTTGCACACCGTCCTGCTGCCCCACACCGTGCGCTACAACCAGGCTGCCGCGCCGGAGGCGATGCGCCACCTGGCCGCCGCCCTCAACGCCGCCGACCCGGCCCAGGGCCTGTATGACCTGACCCAATCACTGGGCGCGCCCACCGCGCTGGGCGACCTGGGTCTCCGCGAGAGCGACCTCGACCCGGCGGCGGACCTGGCCGTCCGCGCCCCCTACCCCAACCCGGCCCCCCTGACCCGCGACGCCATTCGCCGCCTCCTCGACGACGCCTTCCACGGCCGCCGCCCCGCCTGACTCGTCCACTAAACAAGGATAGGGGACACCGCGCGGGCGTCCCCTATCTGCACTGTACTCTTGGTCTGGCGCTGTCGCCTACCGTCTCACGGCGTCGCGTTGGTCACCACGCTCCCGGCCGAGCCAGGCGTCGCCCCATAGGGATCGTTGACACTGGTGGTAATCCCGTTCGCGCCGCCCGCGACATCCACACTGGCCGCCGCGCCTGACAGAACCACCACGCCGCCACCG
>CAZFUK010001006.1:0-1672 GCA_964522005.1 uncultured Anaerolineales bacterium
CTGTGGTAGGTCGGGACGATTGTACCTCATGGACTACGACTTTGAAAGAACCCTGGGCTTTGACTTGAAGCCCTTGACAGAGCGGGACGGTTAGCCTATTCTTCAGTCCATAGGCGACCGTTGCGAGTCCTTCCTGACGTATAAGGAGCCACTATGTACATGTTGCGGATTGAACATCCTGTCCCCAATTTCGAGGGGTGGAAGAAAGCCTTCGACAGCGACCCGGTCGGTCGAGAGAGGTCGGGCGTGCGACGCTACCAGATCTCACGAGCGGTTGACAATCCCAACTATGTCATGATAGACCTGGAGTTCGACACAGTGGCCCAGGCAGAGGCGTTGCTCGCTGCGATGCGTGGAGTGTGGAGTCGGGTCGAGGGCACAATCATGATGGACCCCCAAGCGCGTATCGTTGAGATGGTGGAAATCAAGGAGCTTTGATTCCCCACTATTAAACTAATTTAACACCACTTTAGCCTTGAGCTAACATGGGCTTAATGCTGGCTTTACCGCGTGAGCTTATACTGGTTAGCAAAGAGGTCAATGGGCAGACCCACAGTGTCTGCCCATTGTCATGCAGGACGCCACCCCAGACCTGACAGGTTTCTAAAAACCTGTCAGGTCTGACGCGAAGAGAGAGGTGCTTCGGCTATGGTCGCCTCTGCTGTAGCCAATTCTCAAAGGATGACAGAGGAGAACCCTTTGATGCCTAAAACCCTAAATCGCGTGTTAATTAGTCTACTGGCCCTCATGGGGGCGCTTGTCGTCGCGGCATGTGGGGGCGGGACGCCGCAGACGGCCGCGCCCAAAGCGGCGGAGGCCCCGAAGACCGCGCCCACGACCGCTCCCGCCGCCCCGGCCACCGCGTCACAAGCGGGCGACGCAGCCAAGGCGGCGAGCGGCGGCAGCATCAGCGGCCCCTTCGAGGGCGAAGCGAAGGCCCTGACCGGCGCGGGCGCCACCTTCCCCGCCCCGCTCTACACGCGTTGGTTCAGTGACTACAACAAGCTCACCAGCGTGAAGGTCAACTACCAGGCGGTCGGGTCCGGCGCGGGCATCAAGCAGATTCAGGAGGGGACGGTGGATTTCGGCGCGTCCGACGCCGCCATGAGCGAGGAGCAAATGAAGGCCGCGAAGGGCAGCGCCATCCTCCACATCCCGACCGCTTTCGGCGCCGTCGTGCTCACCTACAACCTCCAGGGGGTGGACAAGCCGCTCAACCTGTCCGCGGACACGGTGGCCGGCATCTACCAGGGCAGCATCACCAAGTGGAACGACGCCAAGATCGCGGCTGACAACGCGGGCGTCAACCTGCCCAACGCCGACATCATCCCGGTCTACCGCTCCGACGGCTCGGGCACGACCAACGCCTTCACCGAGTGGCTGTCCACCTACAACGCCGACTGGAAATCGAAGGTGGGCCAGGGGACGACGGTGAAGTGGCCCACGGGTATCGGCGGCAATGGCAACCCAGGCGTGGCGGGCGAAGTCAAGAACAACCCCAACTCCATCGGTTATGTCGAATTGATCTACGCCATCCAGAATAAGCTGGCCGTCGCCAACATCAAGAACAAGGCGGGCAAGTTCGTGACCCCGAGCCTCGCCTCGACCTCCGCCTCCGTGGCCGCCGCCCTGCCCACCATCCCCGATGACCTGCGCTTCTCGGTCATCGCGA
>CAZFUK010001007.1:0-1657 GCA_964522005.1 uncultured Anaerolineales bacterium
CGGCGTCGGCGTTTACGCGCAACCGCGAGTACGGCATCATCACCGGCGACCCGCGCCATGTCCAGGAGATTGTCGCCGTCTACGAGGCGGACTGGAACCGCACGCCGATCCAGGTCCAGGACCCCGACCTGGTCTGGAGCCCCGATAATTCACGGGACAAGCTGGTGGCGCTGCTGGCGTCGGCGCAACGCACGCTGGAAGTCCAAACCGAGGTCATGAATGACGACCAGGTGATCAACACACTGCTGGACCGCACCCGGCGCGGGGTGAAGGTGCGGGTGGTGATGTCGCCTCCCGAAGACGGCTCCTCGTCGGAGGAGGGGTTGGCGCGGCTTACGCAGGGCGGGGTCGGGGTCAAGCTGATACGTTCGCCGTATGTCCATGCCAAGCTCGTCCTGGTGGACGGTACGCGCGGCTGGATTGGCTCGGAGAACTTCTCGGACAACTCACTGGACAATAACCGCGAGTTGGGGATCCTGTTACGCAACCCTGACATCCTCAAGACGCTGGCGGCGACGTTCGAGAAGGACTGGGCCAGGTGAAGACAAAACATCCCCCGCGTCCCTAAGACGCGGGGGAGTGACAGTAGGGCTTAACGCCGCTTACCGCCTAGCAGTGACCCGAGCAGACCGCGCGCAAGTTCGCGCCCCACCGTATTGCCGAACTGTTTCATGGTGGTCTGCGCAAGGGTATCAATGGAGCTAGCAGGCGCTCGGCGTGACCGCGATGACCCATAGGTGGCGCGTTCGGCCTCGCGGCGCGCCTTCTCGAATTCCTTTTGACGCTTAGCCGCTTCCTTCTCCGCCTGCTCCTGACGTTCCGACTCTTCCTTCCGCCGCGCCGCCTCTTCCGCTGCCTGCGCGGCGGCTTCGTACTTCGCCTGGAGCATCTCGTAGGCCGACTCGCGATCCACCGCCCTCTCGTAGCGACCACGCAGCGGGGAGCGCCGCATAATCTCCGCCCGCTGCTCCGGGGTAATGGGGCCAATCTGGGCGCGCGGTGGCAGGACAAAGGCACGCTCGACGACGTTGGGGCGGCCCTTCTCGTCCAGCAGCGAGATGAGGACCTCGCCCACACCGAGGTCGGTGATGGCCGCCTCGACATCTAGCTTAGGGTTGACGCGGAAAGTTTCGGCGGTGGCGCGCACAGCCTTCTGGTCGCGGGCCGTGAAGGCGCGGAGAGCGTGCTGAACACGGTTGCCCATTTGGGCGGCGACCATGTCTGGTATGTCGAGGGGGTTCTGGCTGATGAAGTACACCCCGACGCCCTTGGAGCGAATGAGGCGCACAACCTGCTCGATCTTCTCCAGGAGGGCCTTGGGCGCATCGTTGAACAGCAGGTGGGCCTCGTCAAAGAAGAACACGAGCTTGGGCTTGTCCAGGTCGCCTACTTCCGGTAGTTGCTCGAAGAGTTCGGACAGCAGCCAGATCAGGAAGGTGGCGTAGACCTTGGGCGACTGGAACAGCTTGTCGGCAGCCAGGACATTAATCATGCCGCGCCCGTCGCGGTCCGTCTGGAGCAGGTCGTCCAGGTCCAGAGCCGGCTCGCCGAAGAACTCGGTCGCCCCCTGGCTCTCCAGGGCGAGCAGGCTACGCTGGATGGCGCCGACGCTGGCGGCCGAGATGTTGCCGTAGCCGGTCGGAAATTGCTTGCCGTT
>CAZFUK010001008.1:0-1654 GCA_964522005.1 uncultured Anaerolineales bacterium
GACGGAGGACGGAGGACGGAGGACGGAGGACGGAGGACGGAGGACGGAGGACGGAAGCAGGACGGAGGACGGAGGACGGAGGACGGAGGACGGAAGGCGGAGGACGGCGGGCCGCCGCCCACGCGAGTTAGGCGAGCGGCTCGGCCAGCCCGACAATGAGGCCCTCCGGGCCACGCAGGTAGACGAGCCGGTAGGTGTCCCCGTACGGCACCACCTCGCCCAGGAGGTCGGCGCCGTGGGCGCGCAGGCGGGCCACGACCGCGTCCAGGTCGTCCACGGTGAACATGAGGCGGCGTAGGCCCAGCGCGTTCACCGGCGCGTCATCGCCGGCCCCTCCTCGCTTCACGCCGCATGCCCCGTCCTGGCCGCACGCCGCGTAGCTCTATGGTAGTCTGACAAGCTTAAGACGACAACTTCGTAGTGGTGACTTTAGTCGCACTTGGGCGACTGAAGCCGCTACTACGAACGATGCACCTTACGGTGGTCAGACGACTGGTCGTGGCACCGCGCCCTGACGGCGCTTCTGGGGCAGGGTCAAGCGCGGCGAAGCTCCGCCCTGCCCCAGAAAATGGTTCCAACTTCCCCATAAGGGAGAGGGGGGTGTTGGAATCAAATCTCGTCTGTGCCCGGCCGCCAGTAGCGGAAGGGGTCGCCCTTGCCGCCCGACCCCAGGCGGCGGCACAGGGCCTGCTCCGTCAGCCAGCGCATGTGGTTGTCCAGGCTGGTCCGCGACAGGCCCAGCCGGCCGACGAGGTCGGGGATACTGAGGGCACGGGCCGGGTCGGTGGGTAGCTCAGCCAGGACGCGCTGCGCCGTCTGGCCCGCCTGGTTGCTCGCCGCCGAGTCCACGCGGCAGTAGCCCTGCTCGGTCAGGTCCACCGTTATCAGGGGGGGCGTGTCGTCGAAGCGGCTGACCGCGCTCAGGAAGCGCACCGTGGGCCGGGTCGCGCCGTCACCGCGCCCCAGCTTGAGCAAGGTGTCCATCGCCCCGGCGATGGCCGTCGTCCCGCGCGCCGCGTCGCTGATGTCGCCGCCCGCCTTGCGCTCGTGGCGCACCACCACCGCCGTCACCCCATCCCCCACCGCCAACTGGAGCGGTTGCAGCGCTTCGAGCGCCGAGCCGGCGTTGTTCTCCATATCGCCGTGCAGCCCCGCGAACTGGCTGAACGTATCCACCACCACCAGCCGCGCCCCCACGGTCGCCGCGTGGGCCGCCGCCTGCTGCACCACGACCGGCCAGGGCACGCCCACCGTCTCCCGCCAGTACAGGATGTGGAAGTCGGCCCGCTCGGCCAGGTCGGCCCGACGCAGCGCCGCCGTAAAGCTGCGCTCGGCCTGCTCCGTCAGGTAGACCACCGGCGTGGCCGTCGTCGGCAGGTCCAGGAAGGGGAGGCCGGCCACCAGCGCGCGGCACAGCGCCAGCATAAACGTCGTCTTGCCCGCCACCTTGACCTTGCCCGTCAACTCCACCAGCGCGCCGTCCGGCAGCAGCCCCTGGCACAGCCAGGCCACCTCGCCCTGCGCCCGCGCCACACTCTCCCGCGCCGTCACAAACGCCAGCTGCCGATCCTCGCCCGCCATTGATTCATCCACCCCACCCACTCGTGTAGGGAAGTTTGAATGATTCTCGGCCGCCCGGGCCGCGCTGCGCGCA
>CAZFUK010001009.1:0-1645 GCA_964522005.1 uncultured Anaerolineales bacterium
CAATCGGTGGCGTAGGCGGGGTTGCATGGCGGATACGGTCAAGGGTGGCCAGAGTTTCTTCCCAGTCCAGGTCTTGCCAGGCGCCAATGGCGCTTAGAGCCGCTTGAATATCCGCGTCGGTTTCGGCGGCATCCGCGTCGGCATCATCCGTGAAGTAGTAGACGACCTCTTGGCCATCCTCTTCCATGACGATCCCAATCAAGGGCCGACTGCCCTCAGCGGAGAAAGCTTGTCCGTTGGCTTGTTGTAGCATAGGCTTCCCTCTGAGAAGATTATAGCACAAGCCGAAGCGGAACAGGCCCTATTGGGCGATGATCACCTTGACGCCGTGGCCGCGCAAGCTGTCCAGCATCTCGGCCGGCGCGCCGTCGTCCGTCACCAGCGTGTGAACCTCGCTCCAGTCAATCACCTTCATCAGCGAGCGCACCCCAAACTTGCTGCTGTCCATCAGCAGCACCACTGCCTGGGCCGAACCGGCCATGGCCCGCTTGACCTGGATTTCCAGGATATTCGGGTCGGTGACGCCCTCGCGCAGCGTCAGGCCGGTCGCCGAGAGGAACAGACGGTGGGCGTGAAACTCGCGGAAGAACCGCTCCGTGATGGGGCCGACGAAGGTGCACGAGTCGGGCCGCAGGATGCCACCAGGGCACAAGACGGTCGCGCTCCACGGCATGTGCCGCCGCAACTCCTCGGCGGTCGCCAGGCCGTTCGTGACCACGGTCAGGTCATCCTGGTCCGCCAGGTAGGGCGCCATCGCCGTCGCCGTCGTGCCACCTTCCAGGATGAAGATGGCGCCGCTCTCGACCAGGTTTTGTGCGGCATAGCGGGCGATGCGCGTCTTCTGGGAGGTGGCGAGCGGTACGCGCTTGTCGCGCGCCAGCAGCGGCGGCTCAATCTGAACGGCCGGCCAGCGCACCGCGCCGCCATAGGTGCGCTTAATCACCCCGTTATCCTCCAACACCTTCAGGTCGCGTCGAATCGTCATCTCCGACACACCATACTTCTGGCTCAGGCGCAGAATGATATGGTTGTCCTCAAAGGTATCAATGTCCTTGACAATCTGCTGACGCCGTTCCAGGGGCTTGAGCATCCTGACTCCTCGGCGGCTGCCCGGCCGCCCTCTCCTGCACACTCTGCTCTAACTCTACTCCAAAATATGATAGAAGTCAACATCTTTTTCAATCCGGATGTTAGAATCGAACATTTTTCTGTTGACATCCCACCCATTTTGGTGTAACATATCGGTAAATCGCTGCGTCAAACTACCATGTCGTGGGTTACGCAGACCCCGAGGGGTGAATAATTACCATGCTATCCTTGATCCAGTCAGCTTCCACGGTCCAACTGACCACTGAGCGCGGCGCCTTCGTCATCACCACACCCAGCTACCGCCTCAAGACGGCAGTGGACCGTCCGTTTGTTTATCTGGATGGAGCCGACGGGGTTCGGCTGGCCGAACTCTTTGTCCCATCCAGTATCCATACGACAAGTGTCCTCGACGACACCACGTCGTTCGGCCCCTGGTGCGCCGAAGAGGACGGCGACAAGGTCGTCCTGACCGCGCATGGCCGCAGTACGGCCTGGCAGCTCAAGGTCTACCGCTTCCACTGCTACCTGGACCGCGTCGTGTTCGAGGTCGAGGTCA
>CAZFUK010001010.1:0-1641 GCA_964522005.1 uncultured Anaerolineales bacterium
GGCGTACTCGCGGCGCGGGCCACCCCAGACGCCAATCAGGAAGTACATCGGGACCAGGCCGACCTCGAAGAACACGTAGAACAGGAACAGGTCCAGGGCGACGAACAGCCCCAGCATACCCGTTTCCAGCAGCAGGAACAGGGCGAAGTATTCCCGCACGCGCGTCTTGATGGTCATGCGCGAGTAGGCCAGCGCGATGGTCGTCACGATGCACGACATCCAGAACAGTGGCAGCGACAGGCCGTCCACGCCGACATTGTAGCTGATGCCAATCTGGGGAATCCAGACGGCCCGCTCCTCGAACTGCATGCCCCGCAGCCCGCCGACGGCGTACGCCACGTACAGCACCGACGAGAGGACCGTCGGCACGAGGCTCCAGTACACGGCGAACTGCTTGATGCGCTCATCCGACCAGCGGGTAAACAGGATGATGAGCATGCCGGCGAGCGGCCAGAAGGTCATGATAGACAGCCACGGAATGACGTCCAGAAAGCCCATTGAAAAAGTCCCTCCTCCAGGCGAGGATGATGGATAGATTACCGTGCGACGACGTAGATGCCCGTGAGAATAAGGATGCTCAGGAAGACGACAAGGACGTAGTTCTGCACCACGCCGGTCTGGAGCATGCGCAGCCAGCGGTTCAACTCCTCGTTCAGCGCAGCCGTGCCGTTCACCGCGCCGTCCACCAGGTTGGTGTCCACCCAGCGGTTCACGCGGCTGAACACTTCGACCACCTGGGCGACCAGGTTGACCGTGCGATCCACGATCCACTGGTCCACCAGCGCGTTGAGGGACGCGAAGGCGATGGAGGCGCGGATGATGGTCGCGCTGTAAATCTCATCAATGTAGTACTTGTTCTTGAGGACCGGCCAGACCAGCGGGATGTAGGACAGCGGGTCGCGCTGCCCGGCGCGCAAGGGCCGCAGGCCGTAGAGCAGGAAGCCCAGCGCCCAGCCGCCCAGGGCGACCATCACCGACAGGCCCGCCACGATGAAGTTCATCGAGGTCGGCTCCTCCGCCTCGCGCACGGCCTCCGCGCCCAACCCGGTCGTCGGCACCAGCCCCACCCAGTGATGGAACCAGTTGCCAAAGGGGCTGATGTTGTCGGGCATACCGAGCAAGCCGACGAGCGTGGCGAAGACGGCCAGCACGATGAGCGGGACCGTCATGGTGCGGTGGCTCTCATGGGCGTGCTCGGCCATCGCGGTGCGCGGCTGGCCCATGAACACCAGGAACACCTGGCGGGCCATGTAGAAGGCGGTCAGCCCCGCCGTAATTGTCCCGACGCCCCAGTACAGCCACGCGCCGGTGTCGAAGGCGTGGGCCAGGATTTCGTCCTTGCTCCAGAAGCCGGCCCAGATGGGAATACCCGTCAGCGCCAGCGTCCCCATCAGGTAGGTCCAGAATGTGGTGGGCATGCGCGACCTAAGGCCGCCCATGTTGTAGATGTCCTGGGGGTCTTCGGGGTTCGGTTGCCCCTTCTGCCACCACTCCGGCGCGCTCTCATCCTCGAACGTGGGCGCGTGCTCGGCGTGGACGTCAGACGTCTGGCCGTGCGGGTCGTGGCCGCCGTGGACTGCATGGTGGCCGTGCTCGACGCCGTGGATGACCGAGCCGGAGCCGAGGAAGAGCAGGGCCTTG
>CAZFUK010001011.1:0-1640 GCA_964522005.1 uncultured Anaerolineales bacterium
CACCCCCCCCCCCCCCCCCCCCCCCCTTGTGGGGGGGGCCCCCCCCCCCCGCCCCACCCCCCCCCCCCCCCGGGGGGGGGGGGGGGGGGGGGGCGCTCGGTCCAGTCCACGACTTTGAAAGAACGCTGCCTGATTCCAGCTAGCCCTTGACGACACCGTAGCCGACGATGTTGTTCGTGCGGTTGACGCCCGTCTGCTTCCACGTGCCGTCCGCGCCGCGCTGGTAGGTGTACGTCGCGGGCTGGACGTTGTTGGCCTTGTTGTACGGGTCGCCCTTGAACGCGCCGAGCGCCTCGAGCGTCGTCACCGTCGCCGTGTCGCCCTGGACCTCGACACGCTGAACGACGCCCTCATGGCTGGCCTCGCGGTACGGCTCGCGGCGGATGAAGATCACCCAGCCGGCTTCGGGCAGCGTCGCCGCCGGCTTGAACTCCCGCGCCCGCGAGTTGACCATCTTGGCTACCGCCTGCCCCTTGAACCAGGCCAGGTGGGTCCCCACCCAGCGCACGGTCTGCGGGTCGCGGTAGTCGGCCACGATGGGCACGCCCGCCGCGTGGGTCGCGTAGTTGACCACGTCGGTGCAGACGTAGAAGCCCTGGCCCGGACCGGCCCGCAAGTTGCCATAGGCGTACTTGCCGACCAGGTCGCTCGCGCCAGCCACAATACGGTCAGCCAAAGGCTGATGACTGATGACTGATGACTGTGTATCGGCGGGCGCTACCGCCTTCGCCCCGTTGGTGGTCGGCGCAGGGGCGGCGGGAGCCACGCGGCTCTCGCTCACCCGCTGCGCCTCGCTCACCGTCTCCAGGCTGGCCGTGCGCGTGGTGGACTGGGGCGCGCTGCCCTGCGGCCCGCCCTTGCCGTTGGCCTCGACGCGCAGTGTGGCCGTGTCACCCTGGACACGCATGCGGAAGACGACCGGGGCCGTGCCCTGGTTGGTAATCTGCAAGTTCTGGCGCGGGTCGCCGGAGAAGATGCTGACCGCCGTGGTATCCTCCAGGCCAGGGATGGTCGGGTGCTTCACGCCATTCCAGACCTTGAGGATCGGCACGTCCTTGGCCGCCGCCTTGAACAGCGTCGCCACCTGACACGCGCCGACACCAGGCGCGGTGCCGCCGCCCACAAGCGGACCGGAGGCGTAGCCCTGCGCCGTCGAGAAGGGGCCGAACTCCTTGACGAAGTCGAGCTTCTCGCCCGGCTGGAGCGTGATGACCGCCTCTACGTCTGCCGCCGCCAGCTTCTTCCAGTCAATCTTCACTCCGCTGCCCGTTGCTCGAAACTCGTCCAGCCGCCCCGCCGCGCGCGCCGCGAACAGGCGGATGTTGTTCTGGATGGAGTTGTTCGACGTCTTGACCTGGGCCGACAGGCGGATGAACCGCTCGGCGCTCGCCGGCTGAACCGGCGCGCCCGGCGGTGAAATCCTGGCTCCGTTCGGGCTGCTCGCCCCGTTGCCCGTCGTGCCCGCCTCGGTCTTCAGCCGCCCGTCGTCCGTGACGTTCAACGGCGTCTTGACCGACCGCGCCTCCTTCATGCCGGGCTTGCTCAGGTCCGCCGCCGTGCGCGTCGGGCCGACGCCCGGCTTGAGGGCCAGCGTCTGCATCGCGGTCTGCACCTCGGCCGCCGACGGCGCGGGCCGTGCC
>CAZFUK010001012.1:0-1639 GCA_964522005.1 uncultured Anaerolineales bacterium
CGTGGCGGCGCTCCAGCGGCTCTCGGCCATGCACCTGCAGCAGGGTCGGCCTGAAGAGGCGGCCCCCCTGCTCGCGCGGCTCGCGGAGCTGACGCCCGATGGCCACCCGAAGGGCCGGGAGCAGCGGGTGACGTACCTCCACAAGGCCGCGCGTATCTACGAGTCGATCGGGGACCGCCGCACCGCCCTGGATATGCTTCGTCAGGCGGTCGCCGTCGATCCGATGTACCTCACGGCGGTCGGTGAGCTCGCGCACTTCTTCGACCGTCAGTCCGACGTGAAGTCCATGCGGGTCCACCTGGACCGGTCAGCCGCCCGCTTTCAGCAAGTGCTGACGGAGCACCCGCTCGACGCGTCCGCCTACCGGTCGCTGTTGCAGATCCTGCTCTGGCGGAGGGCCGTTGATCAGGCGACGATGGCGGCAGAGATCCTGGCCATTCTGGAGGGCGAGGCCGCGCTGCCCGCCGAGGCCACTGCGCTGCTCGCGGTGCAGACGAAGAAGGACGGCTACCCTGGCGAGACGCTCCGCGACTCTGCCTTTGACGACGCGCTCTTCCCTGCCTCAGTCCCGCAGGGTCTGCGCGATCTGTTCCGGGTGCTCCACGAGCCGCTCGAAAAGATCTATCGAGTCGACGCGCGCCGGCTGGGCCAGCTTGGGGTCGATCGCCGTGAGCGCCTCCCGCGCAGCGGGCACCCCCTGCGTGACCTCGCCAATCGGGTCGCGTCCGATATGGGCGTCGGAGACTTTGACATCTATCTCACCGCAGCCCAGGGCCGTGACGCCAGCGGCCAGGCAGCACCGCTTTGCACCCTGGAGGCCACAGAGCCCGCGTCGCTGATCCTGAGTCAGTCGCTGGTAAACGGCGCCAGCGAGGAGGAGCTGCGCTTCTACCTGGGCCGGCTCCTGAAGCTGCTCCAGCACCACCTGGTCCTGCCCCTGCGTCTGTCACCAGAGGATCTGGGCCTGCTGGTCGGGGGGCTGGTACGCCAGTTCGTCCCTGATTATGTCCCCATCGGCTTCGCGGAGAAGCGCATCGCCAACGAGGCGATCCAGCTCCAGAAGATCATCCCCAGGCGCACCGCTCCGCAGGTGCTCCCGCTCGCGCTGGAGTGCGCGTCCAGTTCGCTGGATCTGACGCAGCTCGAAGCCGTGTTGCTGCGTTGCGGGAACGCGGCAGGCCTGCTCACCGCCGGTCGGCTTCGCCCCGCGTACACCGCGCTGCTGCGCCTGGGCCCCTCCGCGACGCCCCAAGTGTATGACCTCTTCCGCTTCGCCGTCAGCCAGGAGTTTGGAGAGCTCCGTCGACTCCTCGGTACGCACCTCGGCTAGCCTTCCTCGCTCAGCATCACCTCCACCCGAGGCGCAACGCCCCGCTGACCCCTGAACACCCGACGCACCGCCAGGCACACTGCGCGCTCCGCCGGCTCCAGGTTGTCGTGTAGGCAACCCCGAACAGCGGCGGTGCCAGACCTCGCCGCCGCGGCGCAGAGGTCGTCCAGCGCGGGCCCCTCATCGGCGACCCCCACCGCGGCCAACTCACCCGCTATCTTACCGCCACGTGGCCCGCCCATGTCCGAGCTCGACGCCACGGTCCAACGCGCCTCACAAGGCGACCATGCCGCGCTGCTAGAACTCGTC
>CAZFUK010001013.1:0-1632 GCA_964522005.1 uncultured Anaerolineales bacterium
GGGTCTTGGCGGGCGCCGGCTCGGCCGGGGCGGCGGGCGCGGTCGCGGCGGGAGGGGCGGCCTCCATCTCCTCGTCACCCAGCGACTCGGGCGCGAACGCGCTCAGCTTGAGCGGGTCCTCGCCGGGCAGGAAGACCTCGGTGACCGAACCGCTGCTGAAGACCTGGACCAGGCCGCGCCGCTCGGCCTCTTTGACAAAGTCGCGGAACCTCTCGAAGTTCTTGCCCTTCTTGTCCTTGAGCTTGGTCTCGTCGAAGTCGCCCAGCAACTCGATCATGAGCAGCTTGAGCGTCGCCAGCGTCGCCAGGTTGCCGCGCTGCCGCGCCAGCTTGACACCCTGTACCAGCGTCTGGTAGGGGTCCTGCTCGCCCTTGCTGACGTGCACCCGCTCCTGGGCATCCTGGTCGCGCAGATGGTCCACAATCTGCGAGTAGAAGATGAACTCGTCGGCGCTCTGCGCCAGGTGCGACGAGGCCGCGTCGGCCACGCCGATGACGATGACCCGCTTGCCCTGCTGGCGGATGGCGTTGATGAGGGGGATGAAGTCGCGGTCGCCGGTGATCACGACATACGTGTCAATATTCGGATGGGTGTAGAGGGTCTTCATGCAGTCAATGCACATGTGGATGTCCACCGAGTTCTTGATGGCGCGTCCCATGCGACCCTCTTCGCGATCATAGTAGTATGTCGGGACGTACATCGGCTCGATGCTGTTGGCGTAGAGCGCGTTGGTCACGCGCGGGTAGCGATACCAGTCGGCGTAGGCGCGCGCGATGGTCACGCGGCCATACTCCTGGCACTTATCGCGGATAGAGTCAAAGTTCGGTTGCTCGCCGTACTTGTTACGAATCGAGATATAGATGTTCTCGAAGTCCACAAACACGGCCACATCAGTCGTAGGCATACAACTCCTAAGGGGTAACGGGTGGCGTGTGACGGGGGACGGTTGGCGTCCCCTGGCGTCACGCATCACGCGTCACGCAACATACTCTCTAGTTCACTGTTCAGCAAATCCCAGGCCTCGGCGATATGCGCGGGCGTCGTCCGCAGGTTGCCAATCGCCAGGCGCAGGCTGTAGCGCCCATTCAGGCGCGTGTGCGACAGGAAGGCCCTTCCCGTCGCGTTGACTCGCTCCAGCAGCGCGGTGTTGAGGGCATCCAGGGCCGCCTCGTCGTGGGCGAGGGCGGCGGGCCGGGCGCGGAAGCACACCGTGCTGAACGGCGTGGGGGCGAGGCGCTCCCAGGTGGGCGAAGCGTCTACCCAGTGGGCGAAGTCCTGGGCCAGGGCGATGTGCTGGGCCAGGCGCTCGGCCAGCCCTTGCTGGCCGTAGTAGCGCAGCACAAACCAGAGTTTGAGGGCGCGGAAGCGCCGCCCTAACTGCACCCCGTAGTCCATGAAGTTGGTGACCACCTCGTCCTCGCGGTTGCTCAGAATGTCGAGGGACAGACGGAAGGCACGCTTCAGAACGTCGGGGCGCTGGCAATACAGGACGGAGCAATCGACCGGCGTGAACAACCACTTGTGGGGGTTGAACACAAATGAGTCGGCCTGCTCAACACCGGCCAGAATGCCACGCCATTCGGGAATCACCGCCGCGGACGCCGCGTAGGCGCCATCCACATGCAGCCAGAC
>CAZFUK010001014.1:0-1627 GCA_964522005.1 uncultured Anaerolineales bacterium
ACGTCGGCTGGTTCGTCATCCTCAACAACGGCCACACCAACCCCTGCTCCTGGGAGTCGGGCCGCTTCCCCACCGGCGTCGGCATCCTCTACGGCGACTTCGGCGTCAACCAGAACTGGACCAACGGCATCATCGGCATCGCCGACCACATGGCCGTCTTCGTGCGCAGCTACGCCCTGCCCAACCGGTCGCAGCTGGTCGCCCAGCGCGCCGTCAACTTCGTGCAGCCCGACGCCAAGAGCTGGATCAGCGCCAACGGCTGCACCGCCTGCCACCGCGCCGGCTCGGTCCTCGCGGGCGTCTCGGTCGCGCAGCACAACGGCCTGACCGTCGACACCAGCGCCGCCAGCGGCACCGCCTGGCTGGCCGCGACCATCGCCGCCTCGCAGTTCTCCGACGGCCGCTTCCAGCACGACCCGGGCTACACCCTGACCATGGCCAAGAGCGGCTTCTCCCTCTACGGCCTGGCCTCGTACATCGCCAACACGGGCAATACGCAGTACTTCCCCAACCTGAAGAACGGCATCGAGTGGTTCTACGCCCAGACCTACAACACCGGCTACAACGTCGCGCCGCTCAACATCGCGGTCTACAACGCCAACGGCCCCGGTGAGTGCAACTCGGCCCCCTACCGCACCGGCCGCTTCTTCAGCACCTTCCCGAACGACGGCAGGCTCCTCGCTGGCCAGACCCGCTACTTCATCCTCCAGGACAACTGCGACGGCCCCGTCGACATGGACTGGTTCGAGCCGACCGCCCACGTCATCTACTCGCTCAGCGTGCTCCTGACCAACCCCGCGCTGACCGCCGCCGAGCGCACCAAGTACACGAACTTCATGAACAGCCTGGCCGATACGATTGAGGCCGTCTACGCCCGGACGTCGTCGCAGGGCGGCCCCAACGGCAACTTCGGCACCCAGCAGCTCTCCTACTCGATCATCGGCGTCATCGCCGCGGGCCGTACCCCCGCCAACGACCCCCTGGTCGCCGCCATGCGCGACGAGCTCCTGCGCAACGCCGCCCCCGGCTCCGGCTGGGGCGACACCCAGTTCGGCTACTGCGTGAACCCCTACAGCACCGGCGAGGCCCTCATCGCCCTCTCGCAGGCGGGTGTGCGCCTTGATCAGAATGTCTTCGTCCAGAACGGCCTGGCGTTCATGTACAACGCCCAGAACGGCGACGGCTCCTGGCCGCTCTACTGCAGCGCCGGCCGGTCGCTCGACGTCCCGACGACCTTCGGCGTCTTCGCGCTGTCCACCTACGGCGTCCTCAGCGTCAGCACCAGCGTCAGCAACGTGTCGCCGGCGGACCCCAACAACAGCGCCGCCGCCAAGATCGCGCCCGCGTCGCCGAACACGCAGACCGTGAGCTTCAAGCTCAACGTCCAGAACAACGGCTACGTGACCAACACCTTCACCTTCGCCGTCTCCGGCGCCATCGCCGGCGCGACGCTGACCGCGACCCCGGCGTCCCTCACCCTGGCCGGCAACGCCAGCGGGTCCACGACCATCACGGCCGTCTTCCCGGCGGGCCTCCCCGCCTCGGTGAACGCGCCGATCTCCGTGGTCACCAGCTACACCGGCGCCAACGGCCTGGTCACCGACACCAAGACCGTGCAGGTGACCAT
>CAZFUK010001015.1:0-1626 GCA_964522005.1 uncultured Anaerolineales bacterium
GACCAAAGACCAAGAAGGCCAGGCAGGTCCTGGTGGTCTTTCGTCCTTCATCCTTCGTCGAGAGGACATCTTAGACCTGCTGACGTCGTTGGTGGACAAGAGCCTGCTGTGGACGCAGGAACAGGCCGATGATGAGACGCGCTACCTGATGCTGGTAACCATCCACGAGTATGCCGTTGAGAAGTTGGAGGAGAGCGGCGAGGCTGAGGCGCTCCGGCGGCGGCATAGCGAATATTTTCTGGGGCTGGCCGAAGAGGCTGAACCCAAACTCAAGGGGCGCGAGCAGTTGGTGTGGCTGGACCGTCTGGAACGAGAAAGCGACAACATCCGCGCCGCCCTCCACTGGTTCCAGAACAATCACGAAGCTGAGGCCGGGCTACGGCTGGTGGGCGCGCTGGAAGCCCTCTGGTATCGCCACAGCCATATCGCTGAAGGTCGCGCCTGGGCTGAGGCGATGCTGGAGTTGGACCAGGCCCACCCGAGTCCCGGTCTAGCTGAGTCATTGGTGCGTGTCCACGCCCGCGCTCGCGCTCTCTCCTCCCTGGGATCGGTGATCTATCTCCAGGGCTTCTATCAAGAGTCGAAAGCCTGCCATGCCGCCAGCCTGCCCCTCTATCAGGCAGTGGGCGACCGGCGTGGCGAGGCTATGGCCTATAATCATCTGGGCGTCCACGCCGTGCATCTAGGTCACTATGAGGAGGCGCTGCCCTTCTTGCAAGCCGGTCTAGCCATTAGCCAAGGTGAGCAGGACTGGTGGGCGACAGTAGCGCTCCAGGGTAATATGGCCTATGCGGCGACCGTCCAGGGTGATTTCCAGCGGGCGGAAGCGATTCTCACCGACAACCTGGCGATCCTGCAAAAGGTCAACGACCGCTGGCTGCGCGGACACACCCTCATCAACCTGTGCGAGATTCGGCGGGCGCAAGGCGCTTATCGCGAGGCCGAAGACCTGGCTCGCGGAGGCTTGGCCCTGGCCCACGAGTGTCAGGATAAGGAACTGCTCTCCTTTGCGATTCATAACCTGGCTCATATTGCTCTTCAACAGGCCCGCCACGTTGAGGCCTCCCAGAACTTTCTAGAGGGGGTGACACTAGGACGGAGCGTGGGGAGCCAGAGCATGATCGCGTGGAGCCTGGCGGGCCTGGCGAGCGTCGCCGAACAGGTGGCGCCGCTTGATGTGGCGGCCCAGTTGGTTGGCGCCGCTACCCACATGCTCCAGAGCCTGCATGCCAGTCTTCCCTTCCTGGAGGACACCGCCTTAAACCGAACCGGGGCAGCGTTACGCGGCCAACTGGGCGAGGTCGCCTTTGCGACGGCCCAGTCGCTCGGCGCGGCCTTGTCGCTGGAGCAGACGCTCGACCTGGCGCGTCAGGTGGCCGAGGCGGCGCAACAGGCGGCGGACGACGGAGGACGAACGACGGAGGACGAGAGACAGAGGACGAAAGACGAAGGACCGAGGCCGGAGGACCAGGGGCGAGCCGCACTCCCGACGACTCCCCTGGGGGCTGCCAAGGCTCAGTATGGGGGCCTCACGGCTCGTGAGCGCGAGGTCGCGGCTCTGGTGGCCCAGGGGCTGACCAACGACGAGATCGCTGACCAGATGTCGGTGGTCGTCAAGACGGTGGA
>CAZFUK010001016.1:0-1624 GCA_964522005.1 uncultured Anaerolineales bacterium
CGTGCTCGCGCGACGAGCCGCAGCCGAAGTTCTGGCCCGCCACCAGGATGTCGCCGGGTTGCACGATCCGGCTAAACTGCGGGTCCAGGTCCTCCATGACGTGGGCAGCCAACTGGCTCAGGTCCAGCGTCTTGGTGTACTTGCCGGGAATGATGCGGTCGGTGTCGATGTTATCGCCGTAAACGTGCGCGCGGCCCGTCAGCGTGTTCACTCTGCCTCCCCATCCACGACCGTCGCCGGGTCGGTAATGACACCGGTCAGCGCCGAGGCCGCCACGACGGCGGGCGAGCCGAGGTAGATCAGGGCGTTGGGGTTGCCCATGCGCCCCTTGAAGTTGCGGTTGGTGCTGGAGATGACGACCTCACCGTTGCCCGGTACGCCCAGGTGCGAGCCGACGCACGGCCCGCAGCCCGATGTCAGGAACGCGGCGCCCGCTTCCGACAGCGTCTCCAACGTCCCGTCGCGCATGGCCGCGTTGAAAATGCGCTTCGAGGCGGGCGCGATGAGCAGGCGCACCGTCGGCGCGATGCGCTTGCCCCTGAGGACGGCGGCCGCCGCGTGCAGGTCCTCCAGGCGGGCGTTGGTGCACGAGCCGAGGAAGGCGTAGTCCACGCGCTGCCCGGCCACCTCGTCAATGGAGACCGCGTCCGACGGTGAGTGGGGCCGGCTAATCATGGGTCGTAGATGCGACACGTCCACCTCGACGGTCCGGCTGTACTCGGCGTCGGGGTCGGAGAACTGCGGCTCGAAGGGGTAGGGCAGTTCCAGGTCGGTCATGTCCACCAGGGCCGCCTTGGCGCCCATCTCGGCCCCCATGTTCGCCAGGACCATGCGGCTGGCTAGCGTCATGGGGCGGACGGCCTCGCCGGTGAACTCGACGGTCTGGTAGTTCGCGCCGTCGCCCCCTATCAGGCCGACGAGGTACAGAACCAGGTCTTTGGCGACGGTGCCGGGCCGCAGGCGGCCGTGCAGGACAATCTTGACCGTCTTGGGCACTTTAAGCCACGTCTTGCCCGTGAACATCACCGCCGCCATGTCGGTCGAGCCGACGCCGACGGCGAACGCGCCCAGCGCGCCGTAGGTCGGCGTGTGGGAGTCCGCGCCCAGGAACAGGTCGCCCGGTTTGACGTGCTCGTTCTCGACCATCAACTGGTGGCAGATGCCCATGCCGATGTCATAGAAGTGGCAGCCCGTTTCCCGCGCGAAGTCGCGCAGCATCTTGTGCAGGTTGCTGATGGTCTCGGTCGGCGCGGGGGCGGCGTGGTCGAGGACGAGCGACACCCGGTCGGGCCGCCAGGGCCGCGTCCCACCCATCGCCTGAAACGCTCTGACCGCCAGCGGCCCGCCCGCGTCCGTCGCCATCACCCCGTCCACGTCCACAATGGCGATGTCGCCCGCGCGGACCGTCTTGCCCGCGTGAGCCGATATAATCTTCTCCGACAGTGTCAGGCCCATCATCTGCTCCTCGCTCAGGCTATTTGACAGAATTTACAGAATTAACAAAATAACATTCTGGTATTCTGTCCATTCTGCAAATTCTGTTAATTCTGTCAGAACTTGTCTTCGCCTCGGAAGATGTTCCGCTTGCGGAAGGGCGCCAGGGCGACGCGGGCCAGCAGCTTGC
>CAZFUK010001017.1:0-1624 GCA_964522005.1 uncultured Anaerolineales bacterium
CGGACCGCGGCACCGTGTTCGTCGTGGACGGTCGGCAGCCGGAGCAGGCGCGGGTGATGCCCCTCGTCAATGACCAGGTCCACCGCCTCGGCCCCGGCGTGTTCGACGTGGGCGCGGGTGGTGTCGAAGTGGGTGTTGTTGGGGATGACGTGGCCGGGGCGGGCGATGGCGGTGAACAGGATATGCTCGGCGGCGCGGCCCTGGTGGGTGGGCAGGACATGCTTGAAGCCGGTGATGTCACGCACGGCGGCCTCGAACTTGTAGAAGGAGGTCGCGCCGGCGTAGGACTCGTCACTGGCGATCATGCCGGCCCACTGGCGCGACGACATGGCGCCCGTGCCGCTGTCGGTGAGCAGGTCAATCAGGACCTCGTCGGCATGGAGCAGGAACGGGTTGTAGCCCGCGCGGCGCAGGGCCTGGTCGCGGTCCTCCAGGCTGGTGAAGCGCAGCGGCTCGACAGAGCGAATGCGGAACGGCTCGATGATGGTACGGGGTTGAAACTCGCGCATGGTGCTCTCCTTGGCGGTCAGGGCTTGGCATCCCCCGCCTTGCCATCCATCTTGTTCTCACCCTCACAGGCATAGCCCGGGCAGGTGTTGCTGACGGTGTTGATGAGGGTGACTTGACCTGTCGCGCCATCAATTGCCAGCACTGTCCACCAGCGGCCATCGCCACCGGGGAAGTTGTACTGGCCCACCTGCGCCGCGCCGGCGTAGACACTCACGCGGGCGCGGGACACACTCATGGGGGCCTCGTTACGGTAGTTGTACACGGCGTAGAGGTAGCGGCCAGGGAACCGCTGTTTGATGGTGATGGTCTCAGGTCCGAAGCTCGTGATGTCGTCCACGTCCAGGGAGGCGAAGGGGAAGGCGGCCTGGGTACCTAAGCGACTGAAGTAGATGTGATAGGGGCGGTCCGGCGGCAGCCAGAGATGCGAGTCGAGGTCGACGGGCCGCTCGCCCCACTCTAGCACGATGCGCATCTCCCCCGACGCCTGGACCGGCGACAGCGCGAAGTTGAGGGTGTTGGTCGTGTTGCGCTGGATGGTGATATCCTGCACAGTCGTGACAAAGCCGTTGAGACTGGCTGAGACATGTTGCGGACCCGATGGCGCGGCGGCAAAGCTGTAACGTCCATCGGCGTCGGTCGTGGTGGTCAGGCCCGTGCCCATGACCTGGATTGTCACGTTCGCCAGGGGCTGGGCGTTGGTGGCATTGACGACCTGGCCGGTCAAAGGGGCTGTCCCCACGGCGGGTGGTAGTGCGCCCCGCGCTACTAGTGGCATAAACACGGTGGTAGGCCCACCCCCAGGGCCACCGCCGGACGCGAAGGTGAAGCTGTAGGCGATAAACACCCCGCTCAGGACGCTAAACACAGTCCTGTTGTCGGCACGCAGGCTGTAGACATACAGGCCAGCGGCGGTTGTGATGACCGCCGACGCGCCGTCCGGGCTGAACCTAGCGAACGTGCCGCCCAGCACACTGAAGATGACGTGGTTGTCGGCACGCAGGCTGTAGGCATATACACCCGCTGGCGTCGTGACCACCGCCGACGCCCCGTCCGGGCTGAACCCACCAAACGAGCCGCCCAGCACGCTGAAGATGGTGTGGTTATCGGCCCGCAG
>CAZFUK010001018.1:0-1622 GCA_964522005.1 uncultured Anaerolineales bacterium
TCAGCGATGGCGCGGCTGACGGCCTGCTTGATCCACCAGTGGGCGAAGGTGGCGAACCGAAAACCGCGCTCGGGGTCGAAGGTGTCGGTGGCGCGCATGAGGCCCAGGGTGCCTTCCTGGATCAGGTCTTGAAGGGTGAGGCCGCGCCCAACATATTTTTTGGCGATGCTGACCACGAGGCGCAGATTGGCCGTGACGAGGTGATGTTTGGCGGCATCGCCGTCACGGATAGCGGTGCGCAGGACAAGCGCGTCCTCCTCGGTCGGGGACTCTTCAAGCCGGGCGCGGGCGGCGATGCTCGCCTGGACGCGGCGTCCGTAATAGACTTCCTGCTCGGGGGTAAGCAGGGCGACCTGCCCGATTTCGCGCATAAAGAGGCGGATCAGGTCGTCGCCGCGCAGCAGTGCGTCTATATCCGATGTGGTCATGATGGCTCCGACTTTCCATCTAACAGTCATTGTCGCGCCGGGCAAGAATGTGTAAGGGTACGCGTCACGGTGCGTCTTAATGGTGCGGATTGGCGCACCCTGGGTGCAAGCGTGTAAATCTTAGTGGCAATGGTCTCATTTCGACAAATTGATTGTATACGAAAGATAGCTCTATCCTTGCACTCTTAACAATTAGGCAGCCAGTTTGAGGTACAGGTCGTTGAGGTCAACACCGGCCTGGAACTGGTCAAAGAGCCAATCGATGAGATGCCGACGGTGCTGACGCTGCACCTCACGGCGGGCCTCACCCACTGTGACATGGCGCTGCCAGGCCTGTTGTAAACGCTCGCGCTCCTCATCGAGGAAAACATAGGCAGCTAGGACGAGCGTCCAGAAGCGCAGGATGGCTGTCGCACTCATCACTTGGTAATGGTCGAGGCCGAGTTCTTCTTTGCTGTCCGCGAAGAGGACCTCGATTGCCCACCGCGCCGCCAGATGCGCCAGCAGGGTCGCTGGATCCGCCGTCAGGTCGGACGAAGCGAAGTAGCGGACCTCCGACAAGGGCGCGTCCAGGCTCTCGCGCACCAGGATGACCTGGCAGCGATAGAGCTTGCGGACACATGTCTGGACGGTGTGGACGTAGACCTGGCGCGGCTCGGTCTGGCTGGGCCAGGTGGCGCGGATGTAGTCCTCGGCTGAGAGGGTGGCCGCGTAGGCGCTCAAGGTCTGCCACCCCCAGCCGGCTTCAGCTGTTGGGTCGTCCACCCGAAGCGAGCGGTTGGACTTTAGACCACTGCTGATGAGGAAGCCCCGTTGCCGCGCCGTCCGCCAGAGGCGCTTGGCCGCATACCAGGCATCCACCACCACATGCGTGCGTGTCCCTGCCACGGGCACGAAGGTCTGGATCATCTCGTCCATCAGGTCGATCTTGCTGTGGAAAGCGACGCCTTCGGCCTCACACACGGCGCGTTGGCGGTAAAGCTGGGGAGCTAAGGGACAGCGCCGTCCCAGCAACACGTACAGCCCTTGCACCAAGCTGTGGCTGACAATGCGTTTGCCCGCCGTAGTCGAGTGATGACGCCCTAGTCCTGCCATCTTTTGGCCCTTCGGCTTGGCCTGGGGCGAGTCGTCCCCAATCAAGTACCCAGTCACGACGGGTGGCTTGGGGCGACCGCGCCGCTTAGGCCGCTGCCG
>CAZFUK010001019.1:0-1621 GCA_964522005.1 uncultured Anaerolineales bacterium
GGCCGGCTCCCCGCGGGCACGCGCCCCGCCGACGCCGGCCCGGCCACGCAGTTCAGCCCCACGCTGGACGACATCTACACCAACGTCCTCTCCCCCATGTGCGCGGAGTGCCACAACGACCAGACGGGCCTCGGCTGGTCGGCCACCAGCAAGCAGACCGCCTGGAACACCCTCGTCAACCAGTCGCTCGACTTCTGCCCGAGCGGCAAGCGCGTCGTCCCCGGCGACCCCGACAACAGCGGCCTCATCCAGGCGCTGGAAGGCACCTCGCCCTGCCTGGACCAGATGCCCCTGGGCGACCCGCCGCTCCCGCAATCCACCATCGACATCCTCCGCGCCTGGATCACCGCCGGCGCGCTGCAGGACGCGCCGCCCGTGGCGGTGCAGTCGGTGTCGTGGGGGCGGATCAAGTCGTTGTATCGGTAGAGAGCTGATCCGATGGCCGGCCGCGGCACGCTCTCCCGCCCCCTCACCCGCCTGCGCAAGCTCTGCCTGGCCCTCCCCGAAGCCTGGGAGCAGGAAGCCTGGGGCGAACCCACGTTCCGCGCGGGCAAGAAGCTCTTCGCCATGTACGCCGCCGCCGGCAACCACCATGGCGCCGGCCGGCACGCGGCCTGGATCAAGTCCAGCATCGCGCGGCAGGAAATGCTGCTGCGCGTGGCCCCGGACCGCTTCTTCAAGCCGCCGTACGTGGGCCCCTCCGGCTGGATCGGCGTGTGGCTGGACGGCGCCACCGACTGGGAGGAGCTGGCCGAGCTGCTGCGCGAGGGCTACTGTATGATCGCGCCGAAGAAGTTGATCGCTCGGCTTTCCGGTTGACGGCTTCCGTAGCTCCGACCCGTCACCGCGGAGCTAGCTTTTGTCCCGTCGCCCTGGTGATAAACTGGTCTCGTCGAAAGGGACTCCATGCAGAAGATCAAGGATATCGCCGCCCTGCGCGCTCAGCGCGATGAGATCGTCGAAATCGCCAAACGTCATGGTGTGATCGACATCCAGGTATTTGGTTCGCTCGCTCGTGGCGACCAACGGGACGAGAGCGACGTGGACATCCTTGTCACCGTCGGCGCACAGTGCAGCGCCTGGTTTCCCGGTGGCCTCGTGGCGGACCTTGAAGAACTCCTGGGTCGCCCCGTCCAGGTCATTACACGCGAAGGACTTAATCCCTTGCTCAGGGAACGTGTGCTGTCGGAGGCGGTGCCATTGTGAAGGATGACAAGGTCTACCTGCAGCACATCCTCGATGCCGTTGGACGAATCGAGGAGTACACCGCGCCTGGCCCTGTAGCATTCCTCGCCTCGAAGCTGCATCCGGACGCGGTTCTCAGGAACCTGCAGACTCTGGCAGAGGCGTCTCAACGCGTCAGTCCCGAGTTGAAACTTCAGCACCCTGAAGTCGACTGGAAGGCCCTGTCGGCTTTCCGGAATGTACTCGTCCACGACTACCTGGGTGTTGATATCCGTCTGGTGCACCACAACATCACCAGGGATCTGCCCATCCTCAAGCAGGCCGTCCGAAAACTACTGGCGGTTCTCGGTCCTTAGTACGGCCCCCCATGATCCACCGCCCCGCCCCCCACGGCATCGACCTCATCACCCAGCCCGCGCACGCCTGGCTCAGCGGG
>CAZFUK010001020.1:0-1621 GCA_964522005.1 uncultured Anaerolineales bacterium
GGCCCCGCGCCAGCAGACCCCGGCCCTGGTTCCCGCCAGCTAACTTCCCCCTCTTCCCCTTCTTTCCCGGGGCGCGGATCACCTGATCCGCGCCCCGTTTTCGTCCGCCCTCCTGGGTTCATCCCGAGGCCGCAGGCGAGGGATTCCGCCTTGCCTACCGCCAGGCTACGATGCCCGCACCCGCGTGGTGCAGCCACCACGGATGATGGCGGCCGGGGCACGAGATTCTTCCTTCGTCAGGATGACAAGGGCAGGGGGATGCTGCCTCGCACCACCCCGGTTGGTGAGGCCGAGATCCTTCGACTGCGCTCAGGATGACACGCGAGAGGGGTTGCCGCCTTGAACCACGAGGTCTGGGGCAAAGTCCGTCGCCAACGAATCGAGAAGACAGGCGTATCCGACGAGCCTATTCTGTGAAGAAGCGGTAGTACATCTCCCCGCCGGGGCTGCCCACGCGCCACGCCTGGCCATCGACGATGGTGTCGAAGATGAAGCGCTCGGGGCCCTCCGGCTCGGAGTTGATCACGAAGCCGTCGCCATCCGGAATGAGGCGTTCCTCCCCCCAGGTATTGACCAGCCACAACGCGCCCTGCCGCAGGACCACGCGGAACCCTGGCGTCCAGGGGTTGTGGCTGCGGTAGTGGCCGGGGTAGGCGGCCCACGCCGCCGGGGTCTCGAACGTGGTGGGGCCGGGGTAGCCCGCGGCCGGGAACCAGTGCGCGCCGTGCGTCAGCCCTGAAACCGCGCCGTCATCGTCCCGCTGGAACTGGAAGGCAAAGCGGTCGTACCCGGGCCGTGTGGCCAGGAACCAGTCTGGCTCCGGAGGTACGCCCTGCGGCTCCAGCGGCAGGAGAACCTCACCCCAGGTCAGGACAAGGTGATCCTCCACCACGTCAGCGCGAACGACCTCATTGCCATTGACGTAGCTACCGGCGTAGGCTGCGACATCGATCTCCGGCGCTGGTGGCAGTTCCGGCAGAGGGTGGCCCTCGCGCGCCGCGATCATCGTGGCCAGCACAAACGACGCGATCTCAGCCATATCCTGGGTGCTGTTCGTGAACATCACCACACCCAGACCCGACGCCACATCGCCGAACATGGCCGCGATGAAGCCCACCATTCCGCCCTCATGGCCGATGAACGCTCGCCCCTGGCGCTCACCCACCATCAGGCCGTAGCCATACTCGCCCCAGGGAAAGGCCGCGTGCGGCGCGGTGAGCAGCGCGAAGCTCTCCGCCGAAAGGAGGCGGCCTTGTGGACCAACGCCCCCATTCAGCAGCATCCGCAGGTATGCCGCCAGGTCCGCCGCTGTCCCGGCGAGGCAGCCATCCGCCGAATTGGTCTCGAACCACGGGGCGGGGGCAAACCCATGTTCCGGCCGCCACGGGCGGTCGTTGAAGTATTCGATGTAGGGAATGGCCTGGCGGTGGCGCATGGCGTTGTCGATCACCGCCCGCGTGTCGCGCATACCGAGCGGCTGCAGGATGCGCTGCGTCACCAACTCCTCGTAACGCTGGGAAACGAACTCCCAATTGATCACCTGGAACCACGCGGTAAGATAGTCCGCGCGCCGATTCTGATACTTCAGATAGTAGGCATGCTCCCACACATCGACGCCGAA
>CAZFUK010001021.1:0-1597 GCA_964522005.1 uncultured Anaerolineales bacterium
CCTGCTTGGGACGGGGGCCCGGGGGTTCGGTAGGTCTTCGCCCCCGTCCCTGCTAGGGACGGGGGCCGGGGGGTTAGGTGAGTCCCACCGACGGTAGAGGGAAGCTATGGAATACAAAGACTACTACAAGGTTCTAGAAGTGGATCGGAACGCCTCCGAGAAGGATATCAAGCGCGCCTACCGTCGGCTCGCCCGCAAGTACCACCCGGACGTTAACCCTGGCGATAAGGACGCCGAGCAGCGTTTCAAGGAGATCAACGAGGCCCACGAGGTACTCAGCGACCCTGAGAAGCGCAAGAAGTATGACCAGTTTGGGTCACAGTGGCGCGAGTACGAGCGGGCCGGCATCAACCCAGAGGACCTGTTCCGTCAGTACGCCAGCGCGGCGGGCGGAGCGGGCGGGTCGCGGGTGCGCTACGCGCGGCCTGAAGAGGTCGAGGACATCCTGAACGGGTTCGGCGGCAGCGGCTTTTCGAGCTTCTTCGAGACGCTGTTCGGGCAGGGCGGCAGCGCGGGGGGCGGCTCGCCCTTCGGGCGCGGCGCCGGCCCTGGCGTCCAGATGCGCATGGCGGGCGAGGACTACGACCAGCCGGTGGAGATCTCCCTCGAAGAGGCGTTCAACGGCGCGATGCGGGTGGTCCAGAAGGGCAACCGCCGCATTGAGGTTAAGATTCCGGCCGGCGTCAAGACCGGCTCGCGGGTGCGCGTGGCGGGTGAGGGCGGCCCCGGCATGAACCAGGCGCCGGCCGGCGACCTGTACCTCGTCATCGAGGTCGCGCCGCACCCCCTCTTCGAGCGCGACGGCGACGACCTGTCGGTCAAGGTGCCGGTGGACCTCTACACGGCGGTGCTGGGCGGCGAGGTCATGGTGCCCACCATCAAGGGTACACGGCTCGCCCTCAAGGTGCCGGCGGGCGCACAGCCCGGCCAGCGCATTCGCTTGCGCGGCCAGGGCATGCCGACCCTGCGGCAGCCCGACCAGCGCGGCGACCTGTTCGCCGTCCTGCAAGTCGAGTTGCCACGGACCCTGAGCGGCCGCGAGCGGGAACTCTTCGAGGAGTTGCGGGGGCTGCGGGGGTGAGGGAAGGGAATAGGGATGAGGGATGGGAACGGGGGATGTGGCACGGTATTTGATAGCGTGACTGTGCCATCAGACGCACTAGGCCGACACACTCGTGTGTTATACTTAGCGAGCGAGCGGGCAACACCTACCAATCCTTAATCCTTAGTCCCTATTCAAGGAGAGACCCATGCACGGACGGCTTCTCGCCATTGGGCTGGCGATGCTGATTCTTATCGGTTGCAGTTTGAGCGCGGCGCAGCAGCCCCCGGCCGCGCCCACCACCCCGCCCCAGGCCCGGCAGGACGCGCCGGCCCAGGCCCCCCAGGGCCAACCCGGCGGCCAGCAGGCCCCGGGCGCGACTCAGGCGCCCGGCATCGGTTCGGGTAATAATCCGAGCAGCCAGCGCGACCAGGGAGCGCGCCCGGGCGCGGCCTCGGGCAGCCAGGCCCCCCAGGGCTTGCTCCGCGACCGGCCAGCAGCCCCGGCCGCCGCGCCCGCGCAGGGCCAGGCGGCGCAAGGCGGCACGGATCTAGT
>CAZFUK010001022.1:0-1594 GCA_964522005.1 uncultured Anaerolineales bacterium
GTGGACCCGCGTGGCCGACTTCACCGCCACCCTCTACCCCTTCGTCGCCGGGCGGAATGGCTATGCGGTGGCGCCCCTTCGCCGCCACTGGGTCGAGTTGGGGGCGACGCTGAGCCGCCTCCACGCGGCCGACCTGCCGCCCTGCCTGGCGCTCGGCATCCCCAGCGAGACCTATGCGCCCACCTGGCGCGACACCGTCAAGCGCTTCCAGGCCCAGGCGGAGACGCGGGAGTTTAGGGAGCCGGTCGCGGCGGAGTGCGCCGCGTTTCTGCGGGCCCGACGCGCCGAGATTGACGACCTGGTCCAGCGGGCGGACCGGCTGGCCCGTGCCCTTCAACAACTCGCTTTGCCCACCGTCGTGTGCCATGCCGACATCCACGCGGGCAATCTCTTGATCAGCGACACGGGCGACCTGTACATCGTGGACTGGGACACGCTCATCCTCGCCCCCAAGGAGCGCGACCTGATGTACGTCAGTGCGGGGCTAAGCATTTGCGACACCCCTGAGCAGGCGGCGCTGTTCTACCAGGGCTACGGCCCCTGCCAGGCGAACCCGCTCGCCCTGGCCTACTACCGCTACGAGCGCATCGTGGAGGACATCGCCGCCTTCTGCGAGCAACTCCTGCTCACCGACGAGGGCGGCGCCGACCGCCAGCAGGGCCTCGGCTATCTCGTCGGCTCGTTCCAGCCCGGCCAGGTCGTCGCCCGCGCCTACGCCCTCGACCAGTCGAGAGAGGTCTGCTAGACGTTAAGATGCGGCAGGACCTGTCCCTCATGCTTAAGCCTTACGCGCCCCCCTCCGTCTTCCGTCCTCCGTCCTCCGTCCCTACTCTGTAATGGTCCTGCAAACTCCTCACCCGTAGCTGCCGCGTCTTAAGGGCGCGGATGGCGTTGACACCGGCGGCGGCGGCCGAGAGCGTCGTGAAGAGGGGGATGCCATGCTGGCGGGCCGCCATCCGCATGGCGCGGCCGTCGGAGTGGGCCGCGCGTCCCAGCGGCGTGTTGATGATCATGTCCACCCGGTCGGTGCGAATCAGGTCCAGGATGTCGTTGGGGCCTTGCCCAATCTTGCTCACCGTCTCCACCGGCAAGCCCGCCCGCCGCAGCCAGAGCGCCGTGCCCTCCGTCGCCAGCAGCGTAAAGCCCAGGCCGTGCAGGTCGCGCCCGATTTTGAGGATGCTGCCCTTGTCAAAGTCGTTGACGCTGAGCAGAGCCTTGCCTTCAAGCGGCAAGCGGTCGCCCGCCGCCATCTGGGACTTGGCGAAGGCATGACCGAAGCGCGAGGCGTGGCCCATGACCTCGCCCGTGCTCCGCATCTCAGGACCGAGGGCCGGGTCCACGCCGGGGAACCGCTCGAAGGGCAGCACCGCTTCCTTGACAAAGAAGCCGTCCACCCGTGGCTCCTCGACCAACCCCGTCTCGGCCAGTGTGCGGCCCAGCATGATCTGCGACGCGATCTTCGCCAGGGGCACGCCGACCGCCTTGCTGATGAAGGGCACAGTGCGCGAGGCGCGCGGGTTGACCTCCAGGACGTAGACCACGTCGTCCTTGATGGCGAACTGGACGTTCATCAAGCCGCGCACGCCGAGCGCCA
>CAZFUK010001023.1:0-1592 GCA_964522005.1 uncultured Anaerolineales bacterium
GAGCTGCAGAACTCCTGCACGGTCCACATGGACATGTCGTCCAGCGGATCGAGGCTGGTGATGGAGTAGTCACCCCAGCGGCGCGAACCGCGCGAGGCGCCGGTGTCGCTCGGCGGGTTGTAGGCGGTGGAACTGGCCGTCAGCAGGACCGGCGTCTGCATGGTGCCCGGCGGGTCATTGGCCAGCCGGCCCACCGTGGCCGCATTGATGCGCTCGTTCGTGCCGGCGGTGCTGAAGCCCATGGCCGCGTGGCCCTGGCCCGACACCATGATGCTGGGCACCCAGTAGTGGCGCTCGGTGGTCAGGTTGTTGGCCGTCTGCGTGAAGACGATGCCCGACTGCACGATGGATGGAGTGCCCGAGCCGACGGGCACGTTGAACTGGTACCAGCGCGCGCCGTTGCGCGTGTTGTTGGCGTCGGTGGCGTTGACCACGCCGGTGTTGTCCACCTTGATGTTCTGCGACGTCCAGAGCTGCTGGTTGCGGATATGGGCCATGAAGGGGCGGTCGTCCAGTGGATCCAGGTTGCCGTTCGTGCCGCCGGTGTTGCCCAGGTGGGGCACGGTCAACGCCTGGCTGGTGGCCGGCACGACGATCGGGATGTTGGCCGAGAGCGTCGGCGTGCCGCCCGGGTTGGTCACGCGCAGGAAGTCCAGCTGGCCGAAGACGGCGCCGTCCGTGGCCATGAAGTACCCCTCGGTGGCGTTCGGGTCGTAATTGTCCACGCCGCGCGGTGACCAGGGGCCCACGAAGCCGCCGGCCGCGGACATCACGGCGCGGAACGTGGTGACGACGATCGGGCCGCCGGACAGCACCGAGCTCTTGCGGATGACGAAGACGTCGGTCTGCTGGAACGGCGTGCCGGTGCCGCAGAATTCATTGACGCCCATGTAGAGCGCGTTGGCGTCGATGCCCAGCGACGGATAGTCGGACAGGCAGGTGGTGCCGTTGGAGATGGCCGGCGTCACCGTGGCCGGCACGAAGAAGTAGTAGGTCCAGACGGTTCCGGCCGAGATGACGCCGTTGCTGGCCGCGTCACTCACCGCCAGCAGCCAGCGGTTCGGCGTGGAGACGTTGATGATGGCGATGAACCAGCGGTTCGACAGGCGGTCGTAGCGCACCTGGGGGTCGCTGGTGCCGGAAGCATTGCGCACCGAGGTGAAAAAGGTGTTCGTGGTGGCGTTCAGCACGCCGTCCGAGGCGCCCGTCGTCTTGTTGAAGGAGACGATGCGCCCGTTCACGCCCACGATGTACTGCGTGGGGCCCACGGCGCCGTCGCAGTCGGGCGGGAAGGCGCCGGTATTGAACGTGCCGCCGGAGAGCGTGGCGGCGGTGAAGTTGACGCCGACCGTCTGGGGCGAGAACGGCTGGATGCCCTGGGCGCTGCTCTGGCCGTGGCCGACCAGCTGCTCGGGCGCCATCTCGGGCACGGAGGCCACGCGCGGCGAGGCCGGGTTCTGCGGCAGGTCATCGCGCTCCGGGCCCTCGAATTCAGGCATCAGCACCGGTTCCACGATCCCCTTGGCGTCGTCCACGGCGGCCATGCGCATGATCTCGGCCACGGTCATGCTGACGCCGGCCTCGCCCTGGAC
>CAZFUK010001024.1:0-1592 GCA_964522005.1 uncultured Anaerolineales bacterium
CGTATCAAGGGGTCATCAAGGCCACGTCGTCGTTCGTCGGCAGCGCCTTTATCGCCAGCGCCGATACGCCGACGACCGGGGTTGTCTTCGCCACGGGCGACAACACGATTCATACCGACAAGGGCGACATCTTCACCAAGGATGCCATCACCTTGCGGACCACGGGCGAGGGCGCCTTTGCCGAGGTAGATACGGTGGTCGGCGGCAGCGGCGAATACGCCGGCGCTTCCGGTGTCCTCACGGCCACGGGCACCTTCCTCAACGGCAGCGGCGCAGGCGTCTACAGCGGCCAGGTGTGCAGCCAGTAAGGCTAACGATTCAACCCCAGCAGGGACAGGCTGTCGCGGTGGATGATGGCCTCGATCTCGTCCTCCGGCACGCGCGGCAGCCGGGTCCCTTCCAGGATGGCGTTGACCCCACGCAGACCGTCTATCGTCTCATGCGGCGAGGCGATGGGGTAGTCGGAGCCGAACAGCAGCTTGGGCAGTACGCTCCACTCGGTCGCCAGACGTAGTGCGTTGTACATGGACCAGGGGCGGTAGAACAGGGCCGAGACATCGGCGTAGACGTTGGGGTGCTTGCGGATGACGACGATGGTGTCGGTCTGCCAGGGGTGGCCCATGTGGGCCATGATGATCTTGAGGTTGGGAAAGGCGATGGCGATGCGGTCCACATACAGCGGGTAGGCGTACTCCAGCGGCGCGAACTGGACGGGCGAGGTGCCCATGTGGAACAGGATGGGCAGGCCCATCTTCTCCGCCGTGGCGTAGACCGCGTAGGCGTTTTCGCCCAATAGTTCCGCCTTCTGGTAGTTCAGCCCCAGCTTGACCCCCTGCATGCCTAGCTCGTGCACGCACCGCCGTATCTCGGCCTGGGCGTTGGGGTCGTCGGGATGCACCGACAGGAAGCCAATGACGCGGCTGCTGTAGGCGGCGGCGAACTCGGCCACGGCGTCGTTGATGTCAGGCGTCGGGCCGAAGATGGTGTCGTAGGCGCTCTTGGGTTCGTCCGACGGCGTCTCCCCATAGGTGGCGATGTTGAAGGCGATGAGCGCGTCAATGCCCTCGAACTCCCGCTCGAAGTCGGCGTAGGTCTGCCGCATGTTGACGGCCTGGTCGGGCCGCCAGGGCAGGGCCGAGGGGGCGCCGCTGTCGGCGACGGCCTCGCGGTGGCGGGGCGGGTGGACGTGGACGTCAACAATCACGGTGCGACCTCCCGCAGCGCCTGGTCCGCCGCATCCAGCGAGGCTTCGATATCGGCCACGGTGTGGGCGAGGCTGATGTGGTTGCGCTTGAGGTTGACGGGCAGCTCGTAGACGCCCCGCTCGATGAGTTGACGGCGGTAGGCCACGAACTTCTGGGCGTCGTTGCGCAGCAGGTCGGTGTAGGACTCGACGGGACCCGCCATAAAGTACATCAGGAACACCGAGCCGAAGCCGACCACCGTCGCCTCGACCCCGTGCTCCTGGACCAACTCACCCAGCCCCTGGCGCATCTGCTCGCCCAGCGCGAACAGGTGCGGGTAGGTGTCGGGCCGCTCCAGAATCTCGACCGTCGCCAGGGCGGCGGCCACATTGAGCGGGTGGCCGTTGA
>CAZFUK010001025.1:0-1591 GCA_964522005.1 uncultured Anaerolineales bacterium
GAAGCTCCCGCCGCTCGCCAAACACGATGCCCCCGTCAATGGCTAACCCGATGATGGAAAGGAACAGTGGCAACATCACGGCCACCCAGACAATCGCCTGACCGGACTCGTCGCCCAGAAACAAGCGAACCTGCCTGTTGACGGAGACCATGACCTTCTTCATGGTGAGGCTCCCGCCTGCCAGCGGCTACGGTACAGGTCAATGCGCTCGACGTGGTCGCTGGCGACCTGGGCATGGAACAATCCTAGCAGCGGCAGGTCGGCGAGCGAGAGGTCGTAGCGGACGCTGGCGCGGACCTGGCCGCCGCGCTCGAAAGCGCCTGGCTCGACGCTCAAGGCGAGTGAGCCGTTCGTCAGACCATAGCCCACGGCGACGGCCTGACCGGCTGCTAGACCTCGGCTAGCCGCCCCTTCCGCCGTCTGAGACAGAGCCGTCGAGCGCGCCGCTTCGCGGGCCACCGCGCTGACGCCCATCTGCGCCTGGACCACCCGGCCCACGGCAATGACGCCGAAGGCCAGGCAGAGCAGCAGGGGGAGAACCAGCGCCGTCTCGACCAGGGCGCTGCCCGCCTGCTCCCTGAACCACACTTTAAGACCCTGGACCCGCACGGAAGCGCTCCTTGCTGAGCATAGCCCTCGCGTGGAGAGGGAGTGACGCATCACCCAGCCACGGGATAATCATCCGCAGCCGGCCTTGCGCTTCGACGACCACCACGTCGCCGGCGTCGGTCCCCTGGACACTCACCGCGCTGGCGCTCGGACCCAGCCCCGCCCGCAGCAGCGCCTGGGCATGGGCCAGACCGTCATCCAGGCTGCGGTCCTCGGCCGCCGCGACCCGCGCGCCGTCCTGGACCGCCCCGACGACTACGTTCTGGGCGTGGTAGAACAGGGCGAACTGCATCAGCCCCACCGCCACCAGGAGCAGCAGGGGGAAGACCAGGGCCGTCTCGACCATCGCCTGCCCCCGCTCCTCCCGCCAGAAGCGCGTCCAGCGCCAGTGGCTCATGGCCTAGCGCCCCAGGCCCTGGAGGCGGCTGACGATGTTCTGGAAGAGCTGGACAATGGCGCTACCGAGCGCCTGGACCGCCGCGATGGCGACGATGGCGATCAGGGCGACCAGGATGGCGTATTCGACCAGCGAGGCGCCCTCGTCCTCAGCCAGGAAGCGCCGCCCGACGCGCCAGACACGACCGGCTAGAGTCAGAAGAATTGACAGGACAGTTTGCAGCCACATGACTTGAGCCTCCTTCATGACTTGACCCATCACCTTGCTAACCGTAGGAATTCAAAGATCGCCGGCGCCAGGAGCACGACAAACAGCACCGGCAGGATGAATAAGGCCACCGGGAAGAGCATGCGCACGCTCGCCTTGCCCCCCTCCTCGACAATCCGCACCCGCTTCTGCTCGCGTAACGCTTCGGACTGCGTTAAAAGAGTCTGGATGACCGGTATCCCTTGCGCGTACGCGCCGCGCAGATGCCCGACAAAGCTAGTAAGTTGGGGGACGGCATTGCGCTCGGCCATGGCGACGAGCGCCTCGTCGAGCGACCGCTGCCCCAGCGCCATCTCGCGCACGATATGCTGGAACTCG
>CAZFUK010001026.1:0-1591 GCA_964522005.1 uncultured Anaerolineales bacterium
CGCCAATGGGCTGAGCTATCCCTTCACCATCTACGTCGGGCAGGTGCTGACCATTCCAAGCGGCGGTACCACGCCCACGCCCAGCCCGCGCATCACCATCACCAGCCCGGCGGCGGGCGCGACGGTGACCAGCCCGGTTCGGGTGAGCGGCTGGGGGCGCGCGTCGTTCGAGCAGACGCTGGTGATTCGGATTCTGGACGCGGGCGGCCGCGTCGTCGGCCAGCAGCCGGTGCTCGTCCAGTCGGAGATTGGGCAGCCGGGGCCGTTTGTGGCGGATGTAGGCTTCACCATCCCCACGGGCACGCAGAACGGACGCATCGAGGTGGTAGACTATAGCGCGGCGGACGGCAGCGTCCTGACGTCGGCTAGCGTCAACGTGCGCCTGCGCCGCTAAAGCCGAGTGGGTTGTGGGTGGCATACGGTGGGTAGTGGATGGGGGGCGGTAGACACGCCCCGCCATCCACTACCCCCTCGGCACGCTCCCTTCTCCAGCATTGACGAATCAGGCCGAACTCGTATAATACAGCCACATTCAGCCTTTAATTTTGCCATTTGGGGGGCAAGTTAATGCGACTCTGGACTTTATTACTGATTCTCCTGATTGGACTGACGCTCGCGCCGGCCGCCCTGGCCGATTCGGCCAGCCCGCAAACCAAGCTGCCGCTGCCCTACACCTATGCCTATCTCACCAACTGGGAAAGCGGCGTCGAGGTGTACGACGCGCCGGGCGGCAACGTGGTCCGCACCGTCACCACGCCCGATACCTGGGTCAGCATCCACGGCGAGCAGGCCGGCTGGGTGAAGATCAACAACGGCGAGTGGGTGCGGCGGAGCGACCTGTGGTATGCCCAACCCTCCTACCTGCGCGGCCACGAGTACACCGGCCAGGAGCAGGGGCGGCTCGGCTTCGTCTACGCCCAGAACCTCAACGTGCGGTCGCGCGCCGGCCTCAACAGCGCGTGGGTCGGCTCGCTGCGCCGCTATACCGTGGTGGAAGTGTACGAAGAAGCCTGGGTCGGCGGCGTGGTCTGGTATCGCATCGGCGACGGCCAGTGGGTCCTGGGCGACTGGGTCATTGACGTGCTGCCGGTCCAGCGGCCGGCGGCGGTCGGACCCGACGAGAAGTGGATTGACGTCAACCTGGCCCAGCAGACCCTCGTTGCCTACGAGGGCGACCGCCCGGTCTACGCCACCCTGGTCTCCAGCGGCCGCAAGGACCACGAGACGGCGCGCGGCCTCAACCGCATCTGGGTCAAGCTCGACGCGGGCCGCATGTCGGGCGGGAACCCGGCCGACCCCATCGAGTACTACAACCTGGAAGACGTGCCCTGGACGATGTACTTCTATAAGGACTTTGGCGTCCACGGCGCGTACTGGCACGACCAGTTTGGCGGCGTGCGCAGCCACGGCTGCGTCAACCTCAGCCCGATTGACTCGTTCTGGGTCTACAACTGGGCCGGCCCCACCCTCGCCCCCGGCCAGCGCTACGTCTACTCGTCGGCCGACAATCCGGGCACCTGGGTGTACACGCACTAGCGCCCCGTGCTCGAACCCCTGTCCGACGACCCACGGGTCGCCCTGGTCCACGATT
>CAZFUK010001027.1:0-1585 GCA_964522005.1 uncultured Anaerolineales bacterium
CTGGGTCCTGGCCGCCCGCCCCGTCGAGCGCCCCGACGCCGCCCGCGTCCACCCCCATGAGCGCCGGGGATGCGATGCTGGCGCAGGGCGCGGCCGTAGCCCAGGCCGCCCGCGACCAGGCCCAGGCGCAGCCCTCGCCGTGGGCGCCCCCGGCCCCGCCGCCCGCGCCGCCCGCCGCACCGCCAAGTCAGCCGCCCATGTCGAGCGGCGACCTGCTAACGCGCATGGGCGAGGACATCCCGCCCGCGCCTGTCCGGCCCGCGCCGCCCGTCGAGGCGCCCATCGTCCCGCCGGCCCCGCCCGTCCCACCGGCCGCGCCGGTCGCGGTCACGCCGTCCCGTCGGCGCGACAACCTCCAGGTGCTGCCGCTCGTCGGCCCCAAGTACGAGGGTCTGTTCAATGCGCGTGACGTCTACAGCTACGCCGACCTGGCCGCGCTGACGCCCGCGCAGGTCGTCACCATCCTGACCGACCCGAACGTCTTCCCCGTCACCGAGGATCAGGCGCGGGCGATGATTGACGAGGCGCGGCGGCTGGCGGGGGAGTAGTCCTCCGTCCATTCAGCAGCGCCGCGCCCGGCGGGGTCAGTCGGACCGTGTAATCGCGTAGGCGAGGGCCGCCATCCACCTGGATGAGGCCCTCGCTGAGCGCGTCCTCCCAGACGGTGAGGCGGGGGCAAGAGCTACGCCAGGCCTCCATCGCGTCGGCATAGGTGCGCGGCTGGTAGGCGACCCAGTCCAGGAACTCGATCATCAACAGGCTGGCCGGCTGGGACATCTCAGACCTCCACTCACTCTGGAGCAGGAATTACGGGTAATACTTCGAAGTGGACGTGACGTGTCCCCTCTCCCCCTGGGAGAGGGAGGGAAAAAGCCCCACGGGTTAATTGCTGTTTGGAAGGAAGCGGACGAGTATCCACCACTACCCACCCCCTTACCGACTACTGACTACCGACTACTGGCTACTCGGCTCGTAGCGCAGCGCCAAGTCCTCGCCGTCGGTCTCGACGTGGACCGTCCCGCCGCCCTGGAGCGCGCCAAACAGAATCTCGTTCGCCAGCGGCGCTTTAATCTTCTCCTGAATCAGCCGCGCCATGGGCCGCGCCCCAAACAGGCGGTCGAAGCCGCGCTGGGCCAGCCAGGCGCGGGCCGTGGGGGCCAGGTCAATCGTCACCCGCTTCTCGTCCAGTTGCGCCTGGAGTTCCCCCATAAACTTGTCCACCACCCGCTCGATGACCTCGAAGCTCAGCGGCTCGAACACCACCCAGGCGTCCAGCCGGTTGCGGAACTCCGGGCTGAACGTCTGCTCGATGGCCTGGCGCGCCCGCGCCGCCGTCGGGCTAAGGCCGCGCTGGCCGCTGATGCCGCCGCCGTCGGTCGGCGTCAGGGCGTTCGCTTTCTGCGGCGTGGGCGGTGTCGGCAGGCTATCCACCCCAAACCCCATCTGGCGGCTGCTCATCTCCCGCGCGCCGGCGTTGGTCGTCATGATCAGAATCACGTTGCGGAAGTCGGCCTTCTTGCCGTTGTGGTCGGTCAGCGAGGCGTGGTCCATGACCTGGAGCAGGATGTTGAACAGGTCGGGATGC
>CAZFUK010001028.1:0-1585 GCA_964522005.1 uncultured Anaerolineales bacterium
CTGTCACGGCCAGGCGAGGTACGATGTCGCCACATCCTGTGTGCAACTGAGCGGCGGTCGCCTTCAGCCCGTGGACGCATACTTATCCGACGAACCGCCGGGCGCTCGCCGCCGGCCGGACCTCCACGACGACGGAGCGGTGGAACTGCGGCGTGCTGATGATCGCCTCGCCGGTGCCCAGGAGCGGGCAGCGCGCCCACAGCTCCCGCGTCACGTCGCCGGTCGTCGCCATCAGGCTGTCGAGGTTGTGCATGCTCCGCAGCGTGTGGACGATGCGGGTGTTGCACAGCTCGAAAATCTCCACCGGCAGGTGCCCCGGCTGCTGGCTGACGAACGTCAGCGACAGCCAGCGCTTGCGGCCGCGCCGGGCCACGTTCCGCAGCATCTGGAGCGTCCCCTGCATCGCCTGGACGCGCTCCTTGCTCATGAACGAGTGCGCCTCCTCGATGACCAGCATCGTCGGCGGGGCTTCCGGGTTGACGCACTTGTAGGCGAACGACTTGCGGAGCAGGTCGGCGGTGACGAGGTTCTTGATCAGGTCGTTGGCGGCGCTGACGTCGATGACGTTGACCCGGCCGGGTTGGAGCATCTCCATAATGTCCATGCTCGGGGCGTTGGGCTGGTCGAACGCCCCGGAGTGGATCAGCAGCAACAGCTTGTTCGTCAGCCCGATGTAGTCCAGCGACTCGGAGTTGCGCGGCGACCGCTCCTGGGCGCGGTTCCGCAACAGCTGCACGGTGAACGGCATCCTGGTCGAGGGCGAGCTGTCGAGCAGCTCCTTGTGCCTCTCCACGTCGCTGGTGCGGACGGAGGTGTAGAACTTCTGCTGAAAGTGGTCGATGCAGTCGAGCAGGGCGTTGCGCTCTCCCATGCTGGCCTGGAGCAGCTCGGCGGTGATGCTGCTGTCGAAGTCGGCCAGGCGCAGCGTGAATGGGTTGCTGTCCTGGCAGTCGCTGGCGCAGCTGAGCGGGTGGTAGACGTGAAAGTCGGTCAGGCCGCGCGGCTGGAGGCCGAACCGCTCCAGCCGGGGGCCGAAGTGCGCCTGTGTGGAGGGCGCGTCCATGGCGGTGTACTCGGACTCCAGGTCGAGCATGATCACCGCCCAGCCCCGCTGCGACGCCTCCTCGACGAGGACCTGTACCGAGTTGGACTTGCCCGAGCCGACCGTGCCGAAGATGCCGACGTTCCGCGGCAACACGTCCTTGCTGGTGCTTTGCAGGCCGACCTCCAAGTCCTCACGGCCGATGAGCGTCCCCAGCACCATGTCCCCCCTCAACCCCAGCATGCGGCAGACGTCTTGGGCAGGCAGTTCGTGGACGGCCGAGCCTGGCGTCGGCCGGTTGTTCGTCCCGCCCGGCTCGCCGCCCACCAGCTCGCCCTGAACCTCCAACTCGGCGACGATGACCCCCTCCCCGTTCGGCTGCGGGAAGAAGGGGCCACCCAGCACGCGGCCCAAAAAGACCAGCCCGGCGGTACGCTGGTCGGCGATCGTGACGAACCGATTGCGGGTGATGCGGGCGCGGTGTTCCTGGGGGGCGTGCAGGACGACGCGCTCGTTGGAGGCCCCGGCCGCGTCCTCCGCGAC
>CAZFUK010001029.1:0-1579 GCA_964522005.1 uncultured Anaerolineales bacterium
GGTGACAGGGCCCGCTTTCTCCTCAATGCCTACCCTCTCGGCGCGGGCCGGCGGGCCGTCGAGTTGGAGTGGCTGGTCGCCTGTCTCTCGACGGGCCTGGCCCGCGCCGCCCATCCCGCCGCGCTCGATGAAATCATGCACAGCCAGGTCGCCGTGCCCACCGACCGCGACTGTGGGCTGGTGCTTGGGGAACGCGGCACGGTGACGCTGGGCTTCGCGGGGGAAATCCAGGCCGTGGCGCGGTTCCACAACCGCCCTCGGCCCGACTCGCACTACGACGGGGTGGACGTCATTGGGACCCGGGGCAGCCTGGCCGTGCGGGGGGGCATGGCGATGTGGCTGTTTCGACGGCGTGGGCATGCCTGGGCCGCCCACGACCCGTGGGAGCCGGTGGAGACTCCCGCCGAGCCGGGCGGCCCCTGGGACTACGACGATTGGCAGCCCGCTCTCCCGCGCTGCCAGGGCATGATTCGCGAACTCATCAGCGCCATCGAGGAGGGCCGCGACCACATCTCCAGCGGCCGCGACGGGCTGGTCGCGCTGGAAGCGGTTATGGCCGTCTACACCTCGCACCGTCTCGGCCGGCCGGTGACCCTGCCCCTGGCCGAGCGCCGCCACCCCCTGGCGGTATGGCAGGCGGCGGCGGGCGCAAGCGGTGGAGGGGCGTCGGGCTAGACCGGTATGATCAGGCTCTCCAGGTCGCGCGGGTAGTAGGTCAGGATTTCAATCCCGTCGTCGGTGATAAGCACCGTGTCGGAGTGGCGGAAGCCGCCCAGGTCGGCCGCGTACAGCCCCGGCTCGACCGTGAAGACCATGCCCGGCTTGAGTTCGGTGTGGTCGCCCGTGTCCAGGAACGGGCCTTCATGGTAGCGCAGGCCGATGGCGTGGCCGGTGTGGTGCTTCCAGTACGGCATCAGGTTATGCGCGTCGTAGTAGCGGCGTACCGCGCGGTCCACGTCGGAACACCGCACGCCGGGCCGCATGGCCTCGAACGCTGTCTCCTGGAGCGCCTTCATGTGCTCAAACATCTCGCGTTGGCGGTCGGTGGGCGGGCCGACAAACATAGTCCGCTCTAGCTCGGACAGGTAGCCCCACATGGGCGCGGCGGCGCCCGTGACCAGCACGTCGCCCGCCTGGAAGACGATGTTATTCGCCAGGGCGTGGGGGATGGCGGCGTTGCGGCCAATCTGCCCTCGGTAGCCCGCCGACGCGCCGCGCGTGGACATGCTCTGGGCCGCGTAGATGGGGCCGAGCGTCTCCAGCATGGTCGCGTTGGCCTCCATGCTGGCGCGCTGGCTGACCTCGGTTTCGGTGACGCCGACGCGCGTGTACTTCTGGAGCAGGCGGTGCGCCAGGTGGCCCCACTTGACGCTCTCCTTGATCAGGGCAATCTCCGACGGACTCTTGATCATCATCAGGTCTTCGACAAAGCCTGTCACCTGGACCACCGTCGCCCCCATCAACTCGGTCAGTGAGGCACCGCGATAGCCCAGAATCCAGGGGTAGCCGTCGCTGTCCGCGCCGATGCGGCCGGTGATGCCCATGTCCTGGAGCATGGTCTTGAGATACTGGATGGCGT
>CAZFUK010001030.1:0-1574 GCA_964522005.1 uncultured Anaerolineales bacterium
TCTCCGTAGCTCAGTGGAAGAGCGTCAGGTTGCGGACCTGAAGGCCGCAGGTTCAAGTCCTGCCGGGGATGCTAGCGCGGTAAACCACCGCGCTTTTTTCTTGCCCTCGTGGTGTAGCCTGGCCTAACATATCACACTGTCAATGTGAAGACCGCGGGTTCAAATCCCGTCGAGGGCGCACGCCCCTGCTGCTAGCAGGGGCTTTTTTTGTCCCCCACTGACCTTTACTCCCGCCCCCGCCCCTGGCTGACCAGCGGCAGGAACGCCTGGCCCACGCCAACCGTCTGCGTCATGAGATAGCCGCCGCCGGGCACGGGCAGGGTCGCCAGGCAGGGGTGCGGGTGCTGCACGGCCCCGTAGGGCGCGACCTGGCCGACGACCGCATAGTCGGCGGGCTGGACGGGCAGCGTCTCGACCTGGAGGTGGCGGTCGCCGCCGAGAGCGGCGTCCAGCGTCCGCGGCAGGGAGTACGTGAGGCCGTCGTGGTGGGTGGGGGTGTAGGTGATGGCCGTGGGGGCGCGGAGCACCGGCGCGGCCCCTCCCTCCCACACTGTGGAGACTGGCCCCGCGCGCCCCGACGTCTCGGTCACCACCAGGCGGTCGCCCGTGCGGGTCAGGGTGGGGAACACGGCGGGGAACGGCTGCTCGAGGGACCAGGTCGGCAGGCGGAGCGGCTGACGCACGCTCAGGTGGGCGAAGGCCAGCAGGCGGGTGTTGTTGGCCGGAGTCGCGCCGGCCCGCAGGTAGTACTGGACCTCGTCGCCGGAGCCGAGGGACTGGTCAAGCACCCGCGACTTGCCCGTTTGCGGGTCGCGGTCGGCCTGAAGCTCAGCGTTCAGCCCAATGCGGCGCTCGACGCCGTCCGCGAAGACGATGACGAAGCCGGCCAGGAAGATGTTGATGCGGCCCGTCTCGCGGTCGTAGCGCAACTGCGCGCCGCCCCCACCGCCGCCCAGCGAGATGTTCAACTCCGTGCGGCTCCACACCGGCTGGTCGAGGCCAATCGGGGCGAATACGCGGTAGCCGACGACAGGGCCGCGCTCGCCGTGGCCGGCGACGAGGACGACCGTATGGCGGTCCGTCTCCGAGCGCAGGAAGACGACCTGGCCGCGAAAGGCGAAAAACTGCTGGGGGAAGTCGGGGTCGGTGCTGGGCAGGCCGTCGCAGTCAATGTAGGCCGTTACTGCGTCGTAGAGGCCGACGCCGCCCCAGTCTTCGGGGGCTACGTCGCCGGGCGCCAGGGAGGCGGGCCGGTTCGGTAGCTGGAGGCCGGGCAGCAGCAAGGCCGCCGCGCCTGCCCAGGCCAGGAAGTGGCGGCGGGTCAGCCGCTGGGTCCAGAGGGCGGATGGGGTGTCGGTCAGGATTGGGGCGTGCATAGGGGTAGCCAAGTCGGGGATACTCCTGTATAGAGTAATCAGTGTTGCAACAGCAATAGACGCGCTTTCTCGGTGGAAAAGACAGCTGGGACTGTCACCCTGAACGAAGTTGTCATGTTCTGGGGAACACCACGAAGGATGAAAGTGTCATGCTGAGCCGAAGGCGAAGCATCTCGCCTCACGTGAAGCGAGACTCTT
>CAZFUK010001031.1:0-1574 GCA_964522005.1 uncultured Anaerolineales bacterium
CGCGACACGGTGTGCTTCTCCATGTACTCTGACATGTCGAAGCGGATGAACTCGACGCCCAGGACGCGAGCCAGTTGCTTGGCCAGCTCGGTCTTGCCAACGCCCGTCGGGCCAGAGAACAGCAGCGAGCCAATAGGCTTGTCGGGGTGGCCCAGGCCGGAGCGGGCCAGCTTGACCATGTTGACCACCTGCTCGACGGCGTGGTCCTGGCCGTAGATAACCGCCTTGAGTTCCGGCTCCAGGCTCTGCAGCCGCTCCTTGTCCGACGCGGAGACGGTCTTGGGCGGGACCTTCGCCATGCGCGCCACCACCCCCTCGATCTCGTGGACGCCGATGACGTCGGGCCGCTGCTCAATGGGCAGCAGGCGCACGGCCGCGCCCGCCTCGTCAATGACGTCAATGGCCTTGTCGGGCAGGAAGCGGTCGTGGATGTGCTTGGCCGACAGTTCGACGGCGGCGCGTAGGGCGTCGTCCGCGAAGCGCACGCCGTGGAACGACTCGTAGTAGTCGCGCAGCCCCTGGAGGATGCTGACCGAGTCTTCGAGCGTCGGCTCGCTGATCTCGATCTTCTGGAAGCGGCGGGCCAGGGCGCGGTCGCGCTCGAAGGCCTGCTTGTACTCGTTGTAGGTGGTTGAGCCGATGCAGCGCAACTCGCCTGAGCCGAGCGCCGGCTTGAGGATGTTCGACGCGTCCATCGCCCCGCCGCTGACCGCCCCCGCCCCGACGACGGTGTGAATCTCGTCAATGAACAGAATCACGTTGGGCCGCTTCATAATCGCGGTCATGACCGCTTTCAGGCGCTCCTCGAACTGGCCGCGATACTTAGTGCCGGCCAGCAGGGCGCCCATGTCCAGCATGTAGATTTCAGCCGTCTTGAGCAGGTCGGGCACGTCGCCCTGGTGGACCCGCAGGGCCAGCCCCTCGACAATGGCCGTCTTGCCCACGCCGGGGTCGCCCACCAGGATGGGGTTGTTCTTGCGGCGGCGGCACAGGACGTGGACCATCCGCTCCAGTTCCGCCGCTCGCCCCACCAGGCGGTCAATCTTACCCTCGGCCGCGCGGGCGACCAGGTTGGTCGTGAAGGCGGCCAGCGGGTCGCGGGCGGGCCGCTCGTCGTCGTCGTCGTCGTCCAGCCCCTCGAAGCCGTCGTGCTCGACCTCAAAGTCGGGCAGGAACGGGTCGTCGCCGAGCTTGGCGATGCCGTGGGAGATGTAGTTGAGGATGTCCAGCCGGGTGATGCCCTGCTTTTCAAGCAGATAGCGGGCGTGGGAGTGCGGCTCCGCGAACAGGGCGACCAGCAGGTGGCCGCTGTCGAGGCGCGTCTGGCTGGACGCCAGGGCATGCTGGAAGGCGCGGTCGAGGACGCGCTCGAAGGCGGCCGTCTGCTCCACCGAGTACTCGGCGTCGGCGGGCAGGGCTTCGAGGGTGTCCTGGAAGAACTCCTCTAGCTCGCGCCGCAACTGGGCCACGTTCCCGCCGCACTGGCGAATGATGTCGCTGGCGGTCTCCTCCTCGAGCATGGCGAACAGCAGGTGTTCGAGGGTGATGTACTCGTGGCGGCGGCGGTGCGCCTC
>CAZFUK010001032.1:0-1572 GCA_964522005.1 uncultured Anaerolineales bacterium
CTCACTGGCCTGGGCGCGCTGGTGGGCAGTGTGCCCGTGGTCTTTGCCGAGTCCGCCACGCTGACCGGCGACGGCACCCTAGTGGGCGTGACGGCGCAAACGTTTGCGCAGGCGGGCACGCTAACCGGCCTCGGTGATCTGTCCGGCGCCGTGCCCGTGGTGTTTGCCGAGGTGGCGACCCTCACCGGCCTGGGCGCGCTGACGGGCACCGTTGACGCGGTATTCCTGGCCGTCTTGAACAATGCGGACAACTCCGGCATCGGGCCGGGGACGCGCTATCTCTATCTCTCCCAGGCCCGCCGTACAGCTTACGGCCAGCGGGACAACGCCGACGCCACCAAACGGCAATCGGCCAAGTCCGAAGGATAATGTCATGAGTGCATCAAACGTATTCGAGACTGCTTTGCTTCAGCACATCTTTGCAAACAACGATGTCGCCACGCTGGGCGATGCGACCGGCATTCGCGGTAGCACGACCGCCGGCAGCCTGTGGGTAAGTCTGCACACCGCCGACCCCGGCGAGGCGGGCAACCAAACGACCTCCGAAAGCGCGTACACCAACTATGCCCGCGTGGGCGTGGTCCGCAGTGGCACGGGCTGGACGGTCAGCGGCGCGGCGGCTTCCAACGCGGCCACCGTCTCGTTCCCGGCCTGCGGCGCTACGTCAAGCGCGGTGACCTACTTTGGCATCGGCACCTCTAGCGCCGGCACGGGCGGCAGTCTGTTGTTTAGCGGCAGTCTGGCGGCCACCCTGAACGTTACCAATGGCGTAACGCCGCAGTTCGCCGCGAACGCCCTGGTCGTCACTCTGGACTAACCGCGATGGCGACGACCGTCACTCTCCGGCCCATGTCAACCACGGAGACAAACCGCATCTACGTGTTTGACTTCACGGGCGACCTTCTCACCTCGGGGTCTATCACCTCGGCCAGCGCCGCGCACACGCCGCCCAGCGGCGCCGCCGCCACGCCGGTCGTGGTGGTGGATAGCCCGCTGGTGTATGTGACCCTGCCCGCGGTGACGGTGACGGGCCGGCATGTACTCGAATGCCGCGCCACGGTGGACAACACGGGCACGCTGGCGACCGAGGTGCTATCCATCCGCGGCGATCTGAAAGTAGAGTACTAATGTCCATCGAATGGCGCAACGCCACCGCCCGCCTCGGCGACCTCAAGCCGTGGGCGCACAATCCGCGGATGTCCACTAAGGCGCAAGCCAAACGCCTACTGGCCTCATGGAAAGACCTCGGCCAGTTTCAGACTATTGCGGTTGGGCCGGAGTGGGAGGTCTATGACGGTCATCAGCGGCTATCCGCCCTGCTGACGGTGTACGGGCCGGAGTATGAAGTCAAGGTAATGCAATCGGCGCGGCCCCTCACCGATGAGGAACGTCAAAAGCTAGTCATCACTGCCCACGTGGGCGCGGTGGGGTCGTGGAATTGGGACGCCCTCAGCGGGTGGGACGCGGGCCAGCTAGGCGAGTGGGGCATGGATGCGGACGCGCTGAACACGTGGAACAACGATGCGGCGCAGTTGGCGCAGATGTTGGAGGCCGAGGAACCGGCGCCGGTCG
>CAZFUK010001033.1:0-1569 GCA_964522005.1 uncultured Anaerolineales bacterium
TCATTTAGCACCACCACCAGCCACCTGTAAATCCCTTCGTCCATATTGGGACACCAAGAAGTTGGTGGATCCCCTGAGTAAATCCCTTGTAGCTGCATACAGTCTAGACCTTTACAGACCAAGACATGGACTCGCTGTCCCTGGGGTAGAGGTTGACTAAGCTGCCAGCGAAACTCGACCATGCCATTGACCGCCGTGCCATCCCTCGGCGAGACAAGGGCGATACTCAGGCTTGGCGTCGGCGGCACGGGGGTCGGCGGGATGGGCGTCGCGGGGCGCCGCGTGGCCGTTGGCAGAGGCGCACGGGTGGCTGTAGGCGGGGGTGGGGGATAACCCTGACACTCACCGCCCGGTCTCCAGTCGAAGTACCAGACGGCACTCTGGCTGATGCTTCGGTTACTTTCGTCCAGCACTGTCACACGCCACCCGTATTTCCCTGCGTCCATAGTCGGACACCAGACGGTCGGCGCGACGCCCGTGTAAATAACCTCTTGGGGTGTACAGTCCTGGCCTTTACACACCCAGACCTGCACTCGTTGTCGAGGCTGTAGAGGTTGACCAAGCAGCCAGTTGAACGTAACCCTTCCATTAATAGCCGAGCCATTCAACGGAGAGAACAGGGTGGTGCTTGGGCCTGTTATCGGCGTCGTGGTGCGTGAGGGCGTCGCCGTCGGTACGGATGAAGGTGTGGCAGTGGGCGTAGTGGGCACCGTAGGCGAGGCGGGCGCGGTGGCGACGGGGATGCCGGCGAGTGAGCCGCTCACCTGCACAAACTCCGGTCCACCCAGCATCCACCCGGTCTGGCCGGCGTCGTTGCGCACCAGCAACCACTGTCCGCCGTCGGTCTGGCCTAGGATGGGCAGTTCAGTACCCGAATTGAGTAGGGCGACTTGAGGATAGGTCTGCGCGGGACCTGCCCGTAGATACAGGCCGTCCTGTGTCGTCACCCTGGCCTTGACACTCGTATCGCGGGTCGGGGTGGTCGTCGAGGCGGGGGCCGTGGTGACGGCGGGCGTGGTGGTAGCGCCGCCCACGGCAACCTGGGCGGTCGGGGTTTCGCGCGGCGCCCCGCCACTGGCCCCGTCAATCAGACGGGGCAGGCCGAACACCAGGCAGCCGACCAGGACCAGCGCGGCGACGCCGGCCAGCAAGGGCCACGGCAAGGCCGAGGGGCGGGGCGCGGGGGAGAGGGGGGCGGTGGTCGGCTGGCGGATGGCCGCCTTGAGGGCGGTGGTGAACTCGGCCGCGCTGCGATGGCGCGCCGTGGGCTGCTTCGCCAGCGCCTTGCGCACCACCGGCTCCAGGGCGGCGGGGACGCGCTGGTTGAACTCGCGCAGGGGGCGGGGCGGCGTCTGGATGTGCGCCACGAGCAGGGCGGGCGGCGAGTCGGCCTGGAACGGCACGTAGCCGGTCAGCAACTCGTAGGCGACGACGCCCAGGCTGTAGAGGTCGGAGGCCGGGGTGAGCGCCTGCCCCCGCGCCTGCTCCGGGCTCATGTAGGCCGGCGTGCCGAGCACGGCTCCCGTCTGGGTCAGCCGCGTCGTGTTGAGGGCGCGGGCGAGGCCGAAG
>CAZFUK010001034.1:0-1566 GCA_964522005.1 uncultured Anaerolineales bacterium
GTGACAGTGAGCATCAATGATCATGGCTGCCTGCCGTTCGTCGTCACCGGCCGGTTGGATGGGGTCGTCCACTGGCCGCCCGGCGTCTGCGACGCCGAGGCCAGGAACCAGATACAGGCGTCAATGCCTCGATAGAAGTTGGGCAGGTGGAACTTCTCGTTGGGCGCGTGGATGCGGTCGTCCGGCAGGGCGAAGCCCATGAGCGCGGTCGGGATGCCGAGCGCCTCCTGGAAGGTGTTCACCACCGGGATGCTGCCGCCGGAGCGGACGAAGACCGGCTCCGCGCCGAAGCCACGCCGATACGCCTCGGCCGCCGCCTGGAGGACCGGGCTGCGCCGGTCTATCAGCGCCGGGCGGGCCTGGGAGTGGACGCGCACCTGGACGTTCACCGACGGCGGCGTGAGCGTGGCGATGTGCCGGCGGAACAGCCGCTCGATCTCGGCCGGCTCCTGGTCGGGCACGAGGCGAAAGCTAAGCTTCGCCAGCCCACGCGCCGGAATCACCGCTTTGCCGCCCGGCCCGCTGTAGCCGCCGCTCAGCCCATTCACGGTGAGGGCGGGGCGAATCGTTGTCCTCTCGTAGAGGGAATAGCCCTGTTCGCCCCACGCTTGGAGGGAGGCGGGCAGCCGGGCGTCGCGCCGTATCGCCTCGTCGGTCGGCCCGGAGCGGGCCATGCGCGCCCGCTCGGCCGAGTCCCAGACGCGCACGCGGTCATAGAAGTGCGGGATGGTGACGCGGCCGTGGCGGTCGTGGAGGGCGGCGACGAGTTCGCACAGGGCTTGCAGCGGGTTGTGGATCGCGCCGCCGAAGTTGCCCGAGTGCAAGTCGCCGGCCGGTCCGCTGACCTCTAGCTCCAGCCCCAGGCCGCCGCGCAGGGCATAGGTAATGGCGGGGCGGTCCGGGCCGAGCATGCGTGTGTCCGAGACGACCGCGCCGTCCGCCGCGAGCGCCCGACAGCGCCGGCTGACGAACGCTTTCAGGTGCGGGCTGCCAATCTCCTCCTCCCCCTCGAAGAGGCACTTGACGTTGACGGGCAGCCGGCCCCCGGTCTTCAGGTAGGCTTCCAGGGCCTTGACGTGGGCGAAGAGCTGTCCCTTGTCGTCGCACGCGCCGCGCCCGTAGAGGTTCGGACCGCGCAGCGTCGGCTCGAACGGCGGCGTCCGCCACGCGGCCACCGGGTCGGCGGGCTGGACATCGTAGTGGCCGTAGACCAGAATCGTCGGGCGGCCCGGCGCGTGCAGCCAGTCGGCGTAGACGATGGGGTGCCTCGGCGTCGGGATGACCGTCACGTGGTCCAGGCCGGCGCGGCGCAGCCGGCCGGCGAGCCACTCCGCTGCCCGCCGCACATGGGGCGCGTGGCGAGGCTGCCCGCTCACCGAGGGGATGCGGACGAAGTCCATCAACTCGGCCAGGAAGCGGTCGCGGTTGGAGGCCGCGTAGGCGAGGGGTGGCCGAAGGGCGGCAAGCTGGGTCATCCAGGCGCCTCCTCTTGGAATAGTGCGCGGGGCTGAAGCCACCGCGCTAGACAAGCGAAGCCCCGTTGGGGCTGTAGTTTAGCCCGTCAGG
>CAZFUK010001035.1:0-1565 GCA_964522005.1 uncultured Anaerolineales bacterium
GATGGTCGGGAAGTCCCTCAGCCTGAGGTTCTCGACACGCGGGATGTCGAAGGCGGTGCGGATGGCCGCGAAAGTCTCAGCCTGCTTGACCGTGTCAATGCCCAGGTCGGCTTCCAGGTCCAGGTCCAGGTCCAGCATGTCGCTGGGGTAACCGGTCTTCTCCGCGACGACTCGTAGCACCTGCGCGACCACCGGGTCGGCCTTGGGGGCCGGGGCCGGCGTGGGAGCCGACGCCACCGGGGTCGGCACCTGAACCTTCATCGGCGTCGGGACGGGTTCGGGCGGCGGCGCCGGGGCGTAGGACACGGGGGCCGGGGTCGGCACGGGAGCGGGAGCCGGCGCGGCGGCCGGCCGGGCCACAGCCGGCGCGGGCGGTACGTCCTCTAGCTTGGTCGGTGTCGGCGGGAGGGCCGCGCCCTTGTCGATGGGCGCGACGCCCTGGCCGTCGGTGTCCAGGCGCTGCGGCGCTGTGGGCCGCGTGGGCGCTTGAACCGGCGCGGGCTGGGCGGTCGGAACGACCATCGGCAGCGGTTGGTACGTCGTGGTGACGCCGTTGCCCAGGCTGACGGCGCGGACCGTGGGGCCGGCGCCGTACTGCCAGCGGCTGGCGACCGGGACGCGGGTGGGCGCGCCTTCCGCTTTGATGCGGAGGGTGCGCTTGACGACTTCCGTCTCCGGGCGGTCGTAGCCGCTGACGTCGGCCAGCCAACGCTGGTAAACCGGCTGGTTGACGCGCTCCGGGCCGCCGGGGATGCGCCGCGTCAGGGTCATGGCGATCTGCGAGCCAAAGCCCGCCGCCAGGTGCAGCGCGAACTGAACCGGATAGCGGCCGCCACGGCTCAGCGTGAGCAGGCCCAGGTCGGGGTCTACTTCCTTGAAGTTAGGCACGGGTGGGACGATGCCATATTCGAGAATCTTGACGGCGATAACGTCCTCGACGCCGACACCCATCGGGTGGCCGGTGAAGCCCTTGGTGTTCGCCATCACGATCTGGCTCGTCGCCTCGCCGAAGGTCTTGCGCAGGGCGATGACCTCGGCCGACGCGCTGCCACCCCGCGCTGGGGTGAACGTCTCGTGGGACATGAACACCATGTGCGGGGCCATGGTCCGGCGGTCCACGCCGAAGCGGCGCTCCGCCGACGAGACCAGGCGCTCCATGGTGGCGCTGATGTGGTCAATGTCCAGGCGCGTGCCGTGATAGGCGCTGTTCTCGGTCTGGCTGCTGAGCAGTTCCACGATGCCGCGCATACCGCGCTCGCGCACCGCGTCCTCGCTCTCGACGACCAGGCCACAGGCGCCCATGCCGAGCAGCGTGCCGTGGCGGCGCCGGTCGAAGGGCAGGGCCGCCTCTTCGACGCGGTCATCGGTGGCGGCCGCGCCGGTTGCCAGGAAGCCCGCGCCGACCCACTCCATCAGGTGCTCCCCGGTCACGTTGTCCGCGCCCAGGACGAGGACGCGGCGGCAGCGGCCGTTGCGGATCCAGTCCTCGGCCAGGGCGATACCCTGGGCCGTGCTGGCGCAGGCCGCGTTGACGTGGGTGTTGGGGCCGCGCGCGCCGATGAATT
>CAZFUK010001036.1:0-1563 GCA_964522005.1 uncultured Anaerolineales bacterium
CCTCATCTGGCTGCTGGGCGAGAACTGCGTCTCGCTCAGCTCGCAAGGCTCGACTAAAATCTTCCACAGCGGCCGCGTCGGCCCCAACATCCCCGAGCGCTGCCTGGACGGCTGCCCCATCGCCGAGGCCTGCCCGTACTACGCGCCGCGCATCTACCTGGGTCCGGCCGCGTCCATGTTCATGGTCAACGCCCTGACAACCGACTCGACCCACGAAGGTCGCGTCCGCGCCCTGGAGACCGGCCCCTATGGCCGCTGCGTCTACCGCTGCGACAACGACGTGGTGGACCACCAGGTGGTGAGCATGGACTTCCCTAGTGGGACGACCGTGACCCTGACCATGCAGGGCTTCTCGCACATGGAAGGGCGCACCATGCGCATTGACGGCACGCGCGCGACCCTGCTGGGCGACTCCGCCCGCAACGAGATCTGCATCTTCGACCACCACACCGGCCCCGACATCAGCGTCGGCCACGCCGAGGTGCTCTACCCGTCGCGGGCGGGCAGCGGCCACGGCGGCGGCGACTACCGCATCATGGCCTCGTTTATCCGCACCATGCGCGAGGGCGAGCCGCCGCTGACCACGGCGCGTGTCTCGCTGGAGAGTCACCTGATGGCGTTCGCGGCGGAGGAAGCGCGCAAGGAGCGGACCGTCGTCCTGATGGACGAGTACCGCGCCCGGATTGAGCAGCAGGCGCTGGCGGGAGTAGGGAATCGGGGGTAGGGAGGGAGGAAAAGCGTGTAGGGGTAGCCCTCCGTGGCTACCCTGACCGCTAGCCGTGGCGTTTAGGCCACGGGGCGCTGATCGGACGGCGGGCTAAACTCCGCCGCGTGCTCAGCAGAGCGTTGAGGCCACAGGGTAGGCCGAACCACGGAGGCACAGAGGACACAGAGATAAAGTAGCGGGTCTCCGTGTTCTCCGTGCCTCCGTGGTTCAAGCGAGTCTATGCCGAGGTGCCGCTGGCGCCCTGGCGTTCGCGCTCGCCGCGTTCCTTCGCCTGGCGCTCCTTGCGCGCCAGCACCAGGGTCATCCACCGCTGGAGCGGCGGCGGCAGCGCCTCGAAGCCCACCAGGTCGAGCAGTTCGAGGGTCTCCTTCTCGCCGCTGTCCCACAGCGTCAGGTAGTTCTCGGCGCTGTACGTCGCCAGATCACGGTTGCCGGCCCGCAGCCAGGCGATGGCCTGGTCATAACGGTCAATCACGCCGTCGTAGTAGTCCAGGTTCTTCTGAATCTCCGACCGCTTCGAGTTCGCCAGCCACAGCCGCTCAAACTCCGCGCGCATGGCGGCCAGTTGCTCGCGCTGGCGCGCCAACTGGTCCGCGAAGGGCAGCAGCGAGTTCGCGCCGTTGCGGATGGCGGCCCGCAGGGCGTAGCTCGTGGCGAGCTTGTCGGCCACAAAGGCGATCTGGTAGGCCGTGAAGCTTAACTCCGTGCGCATCTGCTCGTCGGCCAGACTGGCGAAGGCGGCCAGGGCTTCCTCGGCGGCGGCGCGCAGCTCGGCCACGACCTGGGGCGAGGTTTCGACCAGCTTGCCCGCCAGCGGGTCGTCAAACAGGGCGTAG
>CAZFUK010001037.1:0-1562 GCA_964522005.1 uncultured Anaerolineales bacterium
GGCCATGAAGGCGGCGGGAACCTGGGCGGCCTTGTTCACGTCGCGGCGGGTGACGCGAATCAGACTCGCGGCGTCGAAGTCGTAGGGCAGGCTCTCTTCGTAGGGCCGCAGGTCGTCCAGCAGGCGACGTAGGGCCGGGTCAGTGAGCCGCTCGTGAGCCAGGCGGCTGAGCGTCGCCAGCTGGCGACCGCGGGCCGGGCCGCCGCCGCGCGGCATGTACGTCGACTGGTCCCAGTTCAGTACGGCGGCCGCGCCATTCAGGTCGCTGATTTCCAGCAGGCGCGCCTTGAGTTCCTTCAGCTTGCCTTCCACTATCGCCTCCTCGCAGGTTGGTCAGGGAAAGGGTACGCGCAGGTGGCGGGAAAGGCAAGGAACGACGACCATCGAGCGGTGAGCCGGTACAGCCGTGCGCCGGGCGCGAAGGGCGCCAGGACCACATCGGGGAATAATATTAGCTGTGTGATTCATAGACATCATTTCGAATCGACGGCATACTCGAGCCTAACGTGATGGGAGCGGTGCGGATAGGGGCCATGTGTCTAGGCCAGCCAGCGACTCAGGACGTGTCAAGGGGCGCGCCAGCGTACCCTTGAACATGTATCCCTAAGGATCATGTCTAACAACTAGGCCACCTTGGCGAAGTTGTTGATGGTGTCAATCGGGCGCTTGCCCATGTTGCGGTAGCCTTGATGCGGTCGCTCGTAGTTGTAGAAGGACAGCCAGTGGTCGAGATCGGCCTGGAGGGCCTCGACACTCTCGTACAGCGTCTGGCGCAGCGCGATGCGGAAGAACTCGTCCAAGACCGTGCGGTTGAAGCGCTCGACGAAGCCGTTGGTCTGGGGCCGACGAACCTTGGTGCGCCGATGCTCGATGTCACACAAGGCCAGGTACAACTCGTAGGGGTGGCTGTCGGTGCCACAGAACTCGCGGCCATTGTCCGTGAGGATGGCCTGCACGCCCAGCCCCTGCTCGGCGTAGAAGGGCAAGACGTCGTTGTGGACGACGGCAACGGCAGCCTCGGGGCGTTTAGTGGTGTGCAAGAAGCCAAAGGCGAACGAACCGTAGGTGTCGACCACCGCCTGGAGGTAGACCTTGCCGACGCCCTTGAGGTGGCCGACGTAGAAGGTGTCCTGGCTGAGGAGTTCGCCGGGGCGGCTGCTCTCCACGTGGCGCTCACGGAAAGCCGGGTTGGCTTTCTCGATTAGGGCGACTTGGGCGGGTGTCAACTCAAGCTGCTGCTGGGCCGCGCGTTCTTCGAGCTTGAGCAGGCGCTCGTAGCGACTGCCCAAGTTGTGCTTGATGAGGATGCTCTGGACGGTCGGCGAGGAGATGTGGACACCTTGCAGTTCGAGATGGGCCGCCAGCCAATCGCAGCCGCGCGTCGGGTGCTCCAACGCCAGGTCCAGGATCTTCTGGACGATGTCGTCGGGTGTGGTCTGAGGGTGACTCTTGTGGACCGGCGGCAGGTCCTTGAGGCCAGCCAGGCCGTGGGTCTGGAAGCGTCGTTTCCACTCGTAGAAGCTCGTCCGATCCATCCCACTCCGTCGACACGCTTCGCTCAC
>CAZFUK010001038.1:0-1559 GCA_964522005.1 uncultured Anaerolineales bacterium
ACCTGCTCGGCATCTTCATGCGCGCGCCGGGCCAGGTGTTCACCCGTGAGCAGCTGGTGGACCGGCTGGTGGACGATGGGTTCACCGGGCTGGAGCGCACCCTGAATGTCCACATCCGCAACCTCCGCGCCAAGCTGGAGCCGGACCCCGCCGCGCCCCAGTACATCGAGACCGTCTTCGGCGTCGGCTACCGCCTGCGCAAGCCGGAGCGCTAGGCCATGCCGCGCTCACTGACCTGGAAGCTCACCCTGGCCTTCCTGCTCGTCGCCGCCACCGCGGCCATCCTCGTCGTCCTCTTCATCCGTCTCGCCAATGCCGACCAACTCCGCCGCCTGGTCGTGGAACAGCAGCGCAGCGAGTTCCAGGCCGTGCTGGCCGCCTACTACCAGGCCAACGGCAGTTGGAACGGCCTCATGCCCTACCTGACGGGCCTGGGCTGGAAGCCCCCGCCAGACGGGCCGGGGCGGGGCAATCGCCCGCCGCCCCCCGGCCAACGCCGCGACATCTTCGCCGTGGTGGACGCCCAGGGCGTCGTCATCGTGCCCATGCCCCCCCAGTTCCCCCCCGGCCAACGCCTCCCCCCGTCCGACATCGCCGATGGCGAACCGGTGCGGGTGGGAGATGCTGTCGTGGGCGTCATCCTGACCCGGCCGGAGCCGCCCGGCCTCCAGCCCGAGGAGACGGCCTATCTCCAGCGCCTCAACCTGGCCTTGCTGGGGGCGAGCCTCGCCGCCATCGCCATCGCCCTCGTTGTTGGCATAGGGCTGGCGCGCACCGTGACCCGGCCCCTCCGCGCCCTCACCCAGGCCGCGCACAGGATGGCGGCCGGGGACATGGCCCAGCAGGTGGACTACGGCGAGGACGACGAGTTAGGCCAACTGGCCGAAGCCTTCAACCAGATGAGCCGTGATCTCGCCCGCGCCCACCAACTGCGCCGCCAGATGACCGCCGACATCGCCCACGACCTGCGCACCCCCCTCACCGTCATCGCCGGCTACATCGAAGCCATGCGCGACGGCGTGCTGCGCCCCACCCCCGACCGGCTCGGCCTGATCTACGCTGAAATCGAACGCCTGCAACACCTGATTGGCGACCTGCGCCTGCTCAGCCAGGCCGACGCGGGCGAACTGCCCCTGCACCGCCAGCCCTTCGCGCCCCGCCTCCTGCTCGACCGCGTGGCCGCGCCGTTCAGGGACCGCGCGGCGTCCCAGGGAGTCACCCTGCGCGTCGAGGCGCCCGAGGACCTGCCGACCGTCGCCGTGGACGAGAGCCGCATGGCCCAGGTGTTTGGCAACCTAATCAGCAACGCCCTGCGCTACACGCCCGCCGGGGGGGAGATTGCTCTGTCAGCGGCGATGGAAGGGGATGGGGTGCGGCTGGCGGTGCGCGACACCGGCCCAGGCATCGCGGCCGAGGACCTGCCGCATATCTTCGACCGCTTCTATCGCGGCGTTTAGGCCCGCCAGTCGCCCGACGGTGAGTCGGGGTTGGGGCTGGCGATTGCACGCGCGCTGGTCGAGGCGCACGGCGGTCGCATCCACGCCGAGGCCGCGCCCGGC
>CAZFUK010001039.1:0-1556 GCA_964522005.1 uncultured Anaerolineales bacterium
ATCCGCGCCTTTGCCAAGCTGGCCTAGTTGTTAGACATGATCCTTAGGGATACAATTAAGCCACGGTGTGGTCCAGGGCGCTGAGTAGGGCGTAGAAGGCGCGGTGGACGGGCGTGGGAACGCCGAGGTGTTCGCCCAGGCGGACAATCGCGCCGCTCATGTCCTCGATTTCCAGCCGCCGACCGTTCTCGACATCGGCCAGCATGGAGGACTTGAAGTGGGCCGGCGTGGTGGCGACCCAGGCGTGGCGTTCCTCCGCCGTGTTCGGCGGCAGGCGGACGCCTTGGGCGCGGGCCACGGCCTCAATCTCGCGCAGCGCGTCCAGGTAGAGACTCCAGGCGGCCGGGGTCTCGCGGATGGGGCCGATGGGCAGGCGGGTGAGCGCGGTCACGGCGGCCTGGACGGCGATGAACATAAACTTGAGCCAGAGGTCGCGCTCGATGTCATCAGAGATCTCGACCTGAACCCCGGCGTGGTCGAAGAGGGCCTGCACCTGGCGCAGCCGGTCCGTGGACTGGCGGCTGAACTCGCCGATGACGATACGCGCGAAGGGGCTGGCGTGGCGGACCTCGCCGGGCGCGACGAGTTCGGCGGAGATGTAGGTCAGCCCACCCAGCATGTGCGCCGGGCCGACGACGGCTCCAATCCGCTCCGCCGCGTCCACACCGTTCTGGAGCGACAGGACGACGGTGTCCGGGCCGACGAGCGGCGGGAGGCTGTGGGCTACGCCCTCGGTGCTATAGGTCTTGACGCTGATGAGGACGAGGTCCACCGTCCCCACCGTGGATGGGTCGTCGGTGGCCTGGACGCGCGGCAGGTGGAAGTCACCCCTCGGGCTGACGACGCTCAGCCCGCGCTCGCGCAAGGCGGCCAGGTTCGCACCACGGGCGATGAAGACGACATCCTCGCCCGCCTGGGCCAGCCGGCCGCCGTAGTAGCCGCCCACGCCACCCGCGCCGACAATGGCGATGCGCATCGTCACTCCTCCAATTCACACGCCGCGCACGACGCTAGGGAACATCTTGTGCGGGTTGCACAGGACCAGCGGGTCGAAGGCGCGCTTGATGCGGGCCATGGCTTCGAGGTGGACCGCGTCAAAGAGCAGCACCATGTCCTCGCGCTTCTCGATGCCGACGCCATGCTCGCCCGTGATTGTGCCCCCGGCGTCAATGCACACCCTGAGCATCTCGGTGGACGCTTTGAAGACGCGCTCGGTCTCCTCGGGGTCGCGGGCGTCGAAGACGATGTTGGGGTGCAGATTGCCGTCACCCGCGTGGAACATGCTGGCGAGGGTCAGGCCGTACTTGTCGGCGATGGCGTAGACCTGTTCCAGGACATCGGGCAGCTTGGTGCGGGGTACGGTGCCGTCGGCGACGTAGCAGTTGGGCCGCAGCTTCGCCACCGCGCCGAAGGCGTTGCGCCGCGCCACCCACAGCTTCTCGCGGTCGGCCTCGGTCTGGGCCACCTTGACCTCGCTGGCGCGGTTAGCCTCGCAGATACTCACGATCTCCTGGGTCTGGCGGTCCATGCCGTCCGGCGCGCCCTGGAGTTCGATG
>CAZFUK010001040.1:0-1556 GCA_964522005.1 uncultured Anaerolineales bacterium
TAGGGCCACTCGTGCTTGCGGAAAAGCTGGTTGCCCAGGATGGCGTCCGACACCAGGAACAGGACCGCGCCTGGCCCGAGCGTCCACAGGCGCGGCTCGGCCAGCGTCAAGGCCACGGCGACGGCGGTCATGGCGGCCAGGAACAGCATGTAGCCCAGCGCGCCGTAGGCCAGCGCCCGTGGCGCGGTCGGCGTGTAGACCAGGCGCCGCCAGAGGACCAGGCCGAGCGCCCAGAAGGCGCCCAGCCAGGGGAGGACCACCGTGGGTTCGAGCTTGCCCAGCCGCTGCCCAAGCTCGACGAACGCCAGCAAGTAGGCCGTGTGGGCCAGGGCAAACACGACCATGCCGCCGAGCACGTGGTTGGGCAGACGAATCATCTGCGCCATGATCAGGTCGGCCACAAACGAGATGCTCATGCCGACGGCGATGCCGATGGCCCAGCCGGCGAGCGGGGTATTCCACGCGGCCAGGGCGGAGACCCAGGCCAGGACGGCTAACTGGAGCGAGGTGCTGCGCTGGAGCCAGGGCAGCGCGCGGCGCGTGCGCGTCGGGTTAGGCGTGCCCAGCGCCAGCGCCGCGACGTTGGAGACCGCGAAGACGGCCAGCAGGGCGTAGGCGGCCGTCCAGACCGAGGCGTTCACGGCGGCCTAGCGGATCGAGTCCAGGAAGGTACTCAGGTCGTTCGAGTCCCAGGCCTGGACCGGTCCCACAATCATCAGCATGCCGGCCGCCCCGCCCTGGTTGAAGACGGCCACACCCTGGCGCAGGCGTTGGCCGTTGCGGTCGCTGCCCTCCGAGATGGTCATGGTCACGGGTTGGCCGTTGATGGTCAACTGCCGCGTCCCGGTCTGCGTGAAGCCCGCGCCCGACGCGCCCATGCTCCGCGACATCTGGTCCTCGAACTGGCGGCGGAACTGCTCCTCGTTGCCCGCCGTCCCCGCCATCAGCTTGCCGATCATGATAAACAGGCTGTTCGCCTGGCCTTCGCGCGTAATGAAGACCATCTGGTTGCCCAGCAGGTTCATAGACGATATTTCGCGGTAGCCCGGCGGGAGCTTGTAGTTGAGGATGGAGCGGCCGACCTGGGCCGCCTGCTCCGGCGAGGTGTTCAGCGAGTTACCGACGGTGCGGCTGATCAATGCGCCGCCCGCGAACACGGCCACGGCCAGGGCGATGCAGCACACGCCCAGGAGGCCGAGGACGATCAGGAGAATCTTGCGGTTGGGACTCATCCCCGTGCGCGGCGTCTCGGGCAAGGGCGTCGTACCGGGTAGCGGCGCGGTCGGCGGCGCGTAGCCGCCGGGCGGCAGGCCGCCGGGTTGCCCATAGGCCGGGGGAGGCTGCGAACCGATGGGCGAGGCTCCGCCGGGCGGGACAAAGGGCGGCGGCAGTTCCGAGCCGGCCGACGGCGGCATCGCGCCGGCCGGTGGGACATAGGGTGGCAGCCCCGAACCGAGCGGCGGCAGGCCGCCCGGCGGTGGGGCGCCCGGCTCGGTCGAGCCGCCTGTGGGCTGGCCCGCGCCGGGTTCGGTCGGCCAGCCGGGTGTCTGGCCGCG
>CAZFUK010001041.1:0-1556 GCA_964522005.1 uncultured Anaerolineales bacterium
TTCTGCGTGAGAACGAAAAAGGCTCCCCGCACTCGCGACGGCTCCACCTCGACGCGCAGCCGAAACTGGTCTTCCTTCCGTGGCACCACCTCCAGCCACGCGGCACGGAGGAAGGTCGGGACGCAGGGCTCGAGCTCGCTCTCTAGTGTTGGGAACCGGGCCGCGGCCCCGGTGATCCGGACCGGCTTCCCGGTCGTCGGCGGGACCAGCCGGCGCAGGAGTTCAGGACCGGTCCTGACCATCACGACACCCGCCTCGACGTTGGCCCGCCTCGGCGCTCCGAGGAATCCCCAGCCGCGCTCGGTGAAGTTGGCCGAGCCGACATACGCCAGGGTGTGCCTCCTACCTTGAAGCAGCAGTACCTTGGCATGAAGCATCCGCGTCTTGAGTACGCTCGCGCCGTAGGTCTGGTCACGCGGTTGCGGGTCCACTGCCCGAAGCGTCAGGGTCATGCCGAGCGCGTCCGGGTCAATCGCGCCGAGCGTGGGGCGGCGTGGCACGTGCTGGTCCCGCGACATCAAGTCGGCATCGACATAGAGATCGACGTCCACCGACCCCTCAAGTGCTCCAGCGCCTCGCAACGCGCCGAGCAGTGTGCTGAACGGCCCGCTCGCCCCTTCCTCCGACCAGAACGGCGAGACCACCGCAATCCTCTCCACCCGATCCCCTGCTGGCCAGGCCTCCAGCACTTGCTTCCATAGTGGAGTGTCGCCTCCTCCCCAGACCACGCGGTCCTGCGCGCGCATCCCGCCAGCCCATGCCTTGAGCCGCTCGCTGGCCATGGCGTGGACCCTGGCGGCGGACGGGCACCACCAAGCTTCAAGAAGCGATGGCATCCCGGCGATGCCTTGGAGTGCCAGCGCCGCGGCCTCAGCCCTTTCTGGCGTTGCCGTGACCGGCAGCGCCACTTCCCGGTTGTGCCGGTACCCCGTCTCCGTCAGGTTGGCGCTGGCGAGCTGGAGCCGTACAGCTCGCTCGTGGACCGCCAGCAGCACCTTGGCGTGCAGAAGCTGCCCCATCCGGCCAACTGCTGGCCTTACCTCCAGCCGGAGCGACCGCGGGCGCCCCGCATAGCAGCGCTGGTCCATCAGGATGGCGCTAGCCTCCAGCGCGCCGAGCCCACGCTCCAGCGCAATTGTGGACTTCCATCCCCGCACGTCCCCCGGCCCGAGGTCGAGCAGCGCCGGGAGGAAGTCCGTGTCCACGAAGTCACGGCTCAGCTCATAGGTGGTGGCCAGGAATCCCTGCAGCGCCCCGAGCTTCGGGTCCGGGGCAAGCCACTCCATGAGCTTCCGGTGCTCCCCACTCGCTCCTCGGCTCATGGGGCTTCCCCGTTCGCGTAGGCGCTGAGGTTGTCGGCGGAGGCCAGGCGGTAGTCGTGGGGGGGCACGTTGCTCGGGTGGCGCGGCTCCGCAGCGATCTGACGCGACCGGGCCATCGTGAGTCGCACATCGTCATCGCCCACCTCCACCCACGGAAGCTTTCGGCGCCCGCGATCGAACTTCCCCTGCTGCACCTCCGTATGCCGGCGCAGGACCACCTCGATCTCGTCGGCG
>CAZFUK010001042.1:0-1553 GCA_964522005.1 uncultured Anaerolineales bacterium
AACGTGCTGGGCACCATCACGCCGGCTGAAAGCATCATCGCCCGCGCCCACGCGGCCGGCGCCATCGCCCTGGTGGACGCCTCGCAACTCGTCCCCCACAAGGGCGCGGATGTCCAGGCGCTCCAGGCCGACTTCATGGCCTTCACGGGCCACAAGATGTGCGGGCCGACGGGTATCGGGGTGTTATGGGGGCGGCGCGAACTGCTCGAAGCCATGCCGCCGTTCCTGGGCGGTGGTGACATGATTCGCGAGGTCCACCGCGACCTCTCGCGCTGGAACGACCTCCCCTGGAAGTTCGAGGCGGGCACGCCTAGCATCGCCGAGGGCATTGGACTGGGGATGGCAGTGGACTACCTCAATAGTGTGGACCTGGAGAAGGTCCACATCCACGAGCAGGCGCTGACCCGCCACGCCCTGGAGCGGCTGTCCGACATTCGCGGGCTGACCCTCTATGGCCCGCCCGCCGAAGACCGGGGCGGGGTCGTCTCGTTCTATGTCGAGGGTATCCACCCCCACGACCTGGCGACGCTGCTGGACCAGCGCGGCATCGCCATCCGCGCCGGCCACCACTGCGCCCAGCCCCTCATCGAGCACCTGGGGGTGCCGGCCACGGCCCGCGCCAGCTTCTACATGTACACGACCCACGCGGAGATTGACGCGCTGGCCGAGGGGCTGGAAGCCGCCAAGAAAGTGTTTGGGCTATAGCTTATGGATGCCATGTCGATGTACCAGGAGCAAATCCTGGATCACTACCAGAACCCGCGCAACCACGGTGCACTGGACGAGCCGGTGACCATCCGCCGCGAGGAGTACAACCCGCTGTGCGGTGATCGGCTGGTTCTGGAGATGCGGCTGGTGGACGACAAGGTGGAGGCGGTGCGCTTTCGGGGGCACGGCTGCGCCATCAGCCAGGCGGCCATGTCCATGCTGAGCGAGGAGATTGTGGGCAAGAGCGTGGACGAGCTGAAGCAGTTGCAGAAGCAGGACGTGCTCGACCTGCTCGGCATCCCGCTCAGCCCGGCCCGCCTCAAGTGCGCCCTGCTCTCGCTCAAAGCTGTCAAAGCGGGGGTGTACGGGGTGCCACAATACGATATTGATGATGACGACGAGTAACGTAAGGGTTCTCCCCAGAGAACACTCTAAACACTGGCGCAGGATGGCGTGTTAGCGCCCAAGGAGGGATACGTGACGACCCCAGTTGACCTGGAACTCGATTATTCGAAGTATGATTTTAAGGACCCCGAAGTTTATTCGTTCAAGTCCGGCAAGGGCTTGAACCGCCGCGTCGTGGAAGAGCTGTCGAGCATGAAGGGCGAACCGGACTGGATGCTCAAGCGCCGGCTGCGCGCCCTGGACCACTTCGAGAAGCGGCCCATGCCCCAGTGGGGCGGCGACCTCAGCACGCTCAACTTCGACGACATTCACTACTACGTTCGCCCTGGTGAGGAGAAGGCGACGAACTGGGAGGACGTGCCCGAGACCATCCGCAACACCTACGAGAAGCTGGGCATCCCCGAAGCCGAGCGCAAGTTCCTCGGCGGTGTCGGCGCGCA
>CAZFUK010001043.1:0-1552 GCA_964522005.1 uncultured Anaerolineales bacterium
GCCGCGCGTAGATGCCTCGGTCGTCGGGGACGAAGCCCAGGCCGCGCCGCGCCAGGTCGTGCGTCGCCAGCCGCGAGATATCCTGGCCGTCCAGCAGCACCCGCCCCCGCGTCTGCTTGTGCAGCCCCATAATCGAGCGCAGCGTCGTCGTCTTGCCCGCGCCGTTGCGCCCCACCAGGGTCACAATCTGCCCCTGGCTCACGTCCAGGTTCAGGTCACGCAGCGCCTGCGCTTCACCGTACCAGGCGGAGAGGTTTTCAAGTTTAAGCATGGGCTTGTCCAAGGTAGGCTTCGATGACCTGGGGATCGTTGCGCACCTGCTCATACGGCCCGTCCGCGATGACACGGCCATACTGCAACACGGTGACCCGGTCGGCCAGCGACGAGACGACCCCCATGTTGTGCTCGACCAGGACAACCGTCCGCCCCTCGCGCACCCGCCGAATCAGTGTGATCATGCGGTCCACGTCCTCCAGTCCCATGCCGGAGGTCGGCTCGTCCAGCAGCAGCAGACGGGGCTCCAGCGCCAGCACAAGCGCCACTTCCAGAGCGCGCTTCTGGCCGTAGGGCAGCGAGTGGACCTGGCGGTCGGCCACGTCGGCCAGGCCCACCTGGTCCAGGATCGCCAGAGCGTGGTCGCGGAACTGGGCCAGGACGCGCTCGGACTGCCAGAAACGGTAGCCCAGCGCCGTGGAGGACTGGAGCGCCAGGGCCAGGTGCTCCACGACGGTGAGTTGTTCAAACAGGCTGGTAATCTGGAACGAGCGCGCCATGCCGCGCTTCGCCATCTGTTCGGGGGCGAGGCCTGTCACGTCCTTGCCGTCAAAGAGGATACGGCCCTCGCTGGGCTTGAGAAAGCCGGTCAACAGGTTGAAAAAAGTGGTCTTGCCGGCGCCGTTGGGTCCGACGATGGCGTGGACTGTCCCCGCCGCCACATCCAGGTCCACCTGGTCCACGGCGCGAAAGCCGCGAAAGTCCTTGCTGAGACCCCGAATCTCGAGAATCGGCACGTGTGTATCCTCGCGTCGCGTCATGACTCGGCATGTGGGCTGCCAAGATACCACAGGGCGCCCGAACTGTCAAGGCCGACACCGACTTTGTAGGGGGGTGTACAAAAACAGGTGGGAAGAGAGACACAGATGCCATAAGGGTACTGTACCCTTGTTGCGCCCTGGTTGCAGCCGGGTTACACGCGGCGACCGGGGAACTGCGCCATCCTCGGCAACGTCTTGTCTGGTGTAGGGGTGAGGTCAGCTCGCCTCTACGCCTCCCCCTTCCCTAGCAGGGAAGGGGGTAGGGGGTTAGGTTGGGGGGGAGGTCACCTGGCCCCTGCGCCAGCCCGAATGCCGTAGCCTGATGGACACATCGTCTATTTAGTGTAGAATTTGGGATGGTCATCTACGTATCTGTACTCATTCTGGAGAGCTACGCCCATGCGCGCTTTAAGCCTGTATCTTATTTTGGCCCTGTTCCTCAGCCTGACGGCCTGCCGCCCGGACACACCAGCGCCTGCCACGCCTGTACCGACGCGCGCGCCCGCCACCGCGACGCC
>CAZFUK010001044.1:0-1551 GCA_964522005.1 uncultured Anaerolineales bacterium
AAGAGGCTCGTATGAGTACCTCCCTCCAAACGTATCGCTCTCTCCTGGTCAAATATCTCAGTCCGGAACGCAGCCGCGTCGCCCTGCTAGGCGGTCTACTCCTGGTGACGACGGGACTCCAACTGCTGAACCCGCAGATCATGCGCTACTTCATTGACACCGTCACCACGGGCGGGCCGTCGGACGCGCTGACCCTGGCCGCCGTGGCGTTTATGGTCGTCGCCATCGTCAATCAGGCGCTGTCCGTGGGCGCGACGTATGTGGGCGAGAACGTCGGCTGGCTGGCGACCAACCGCCTGCGCGAGGACCTGGCCGAACACTGCCTGAATCTAGACATGGCCTTCCACAACACGCGGACACCGGGCGAGTTCATCGAGCGGCTCGACGGCGACGTCAATGCCCTGGCCCAGTTCTTCTCCCAGTTCCTGCTTAAGCTGCTCAACAGCGGGCTGATTCTGCTGGGCGTGCTGGTCCTGATGTGGCGCGAGGATTGGCGCGTCGGGCTGGCGCTGAGCCTGTTCACCCTGTTTGCCTTCTGGGTCCTGAACCGTGTCCGCGACGTGACGACCCCCCTCATGACGGCGGCCCGCGAGGCGACGGCCCAACTGTTCGGCTTCCTAGAGGAGCGGCTGGCCGGCATGGAGGACATTCGGACCAACGGCGGCCAGAATTATGTCATGCGCCGCCTGGCCGAGCGGATGCGGACGCTGTTCCGCCAGCACTGGCGGGCCGAGATGCTCGGCATCAGCGTGTGGGCGCTGACGACGATGCTGTTCGCCGTCGGCTATGTCGGCGCGCTGGCGATGGGCGCCTACCTGTTCCAGGCCGGCGTCGTCACCATCGGCACGGTCTACCTGTTCTTCCAGTACACCGACATGCTCCGCCGCCCGCTGGAGCAAATCGCCAGTCAGATGAAGGAGTACCAGCGGGCCAGCGCGAGCATCGCCCGCATCACCGAGTTGGCGACGATCCAGCGAGGTGTCCTGGACGGGCCGGGCGCGACTATTCCCAGCGGCCCGTTGGCGGTGGACTTCGACCACGTGTCGTTCGCCTACGACGCGGAGGGCAAGGTCGTGAACGACCTGACGTTTAGCGTGCGGCCCGGCGAGGTGTTGGGGCTGCTGGGACGCACGGGCAGCGGCAAGACGACGCTGACCCGGCTCCTGTTCCGCCTCTACGATATCCAAGAGGGCGTGATTCGGCTGGGCGGGGTAGACATACGGGAGGCGCGGCTGGCCGACCTGCGCCGCCGCGTGGGCATGGTGACGCAGGACGTCCAACTCTTCCAGGCGAGCGTGCGTGACAACCTGACCTTCTTCGACCCCGCCATCGCCGACCACGACATTCTCGACGTGCTGGACGACCTGGGGCTGACGCCGTGGCTGGCCCAGTTGCCGCGCGGCCTGGACACCGAGTTGGCGGCCGGCGGGGGTGGCCTCTCGGCGGGGGAGGCGCAGTTGCTGGCCTTCGCGCGGGTGTTCCTCCAGGACCCTGGCCTGGTCATCCTGGACGAGGCGTCGTCGCGGCTGGACCCAGCCACCGAGGCGCTCA
>CAZFUK010001045.1:0-1541 GCA_964522005.1 uncultured Anaerolineales bacterium
GTCCCCGAACCGCCAAGCTCCTCGACGCCGTTGCTACCGTGCCCGCCGCCGCTTGCCTGGATTTCCATGGTAGGGAGACGGCCTAACATCGGCGCGGGCTGACGTTGCTAAACTAAAACAAGTTCGAAATCCGGATTTCCTCCTCCGTGAGATTGAGCGAAGTTTTGACGGCCAGGCGGGCGACCAAGGCGGCTGGGTCGAGGTTGATGGTGGCCTCGAAGTCGGCGACAGCACCAAGGAGCGCAGCGACGGTATCGTGGCAGCGGTTGTAGGTGACGCTCTGGCGGAGCCAGCGCCACAAGGCCTCGACGGGCATGAAGTCTGGGCTGTAGCCAGGCAGCGGGAGCAACGCGATGCCCAGCTCCGTGGCGACCTCGCGCAGGGCCTGGGAGCGATGATACGACGCTCCGTCCCAGAGCACGCAGAGCGGCTGGGTCGGGTAGGTCTCCCGAAGGCGGCACAGGATCTCCTGGGTATGCGCGGTGTCGGCGCGGGGCTTGGGCCAGATGTGGACCCGAGCCAGCGGGAGCAGGTAGATGCCGTAGAAGGTGGCCTTGTAGCTCAGGCCCGGGGAGCGCGAGTGAACCAGCGTGGGCTCCCCGCGAACGCCCCAGGTGTAGCCCAGATCGCAGTCGCAGTGGATGTGGGCCTCATCGATGTAAGCCAGGAGCACGCGGCCCTGGTCGGCCTGCTGGAGCAGCGGCTCGAGTTGCTGGAGGAAGAGGAAGCGGGCGAGGGTATCGGCGCGAGCCAGCAGCTTGCGGGCCTTCTTCCAACTGAAGCCAAGGTCCTGAAGCACGCGCCGCAGGGTCTCGGTGCTGACGTCGCAGCCGAACTCCTCCTTGACCCAGCGCTGGAGCTTGCGGAGGGTCCAGCGCTGGGCGTCCCCAACGCTGGGTTTGTTGGAGCACAAGCTGAGGAGCAACAGGTTGCGCAGCTCCTGGGGCATCGAGACCCACACCGTGACGCTGGCATACCAAGCGAGCACGAGGAGCAGGGGCGCTGGGAGGTGTCGGTTCGGCTTGCGGCGCTTGCGGGGTTTGCTGGCGGCTCGGGGAGGAGCGCCCGCGGAGGGGAGACCTTCGCTGTGTCCGACAGGGGTCTGTGCAACGGAGGCTGAAGTGGGGGCCTGTGGCGGCTCGGGCACAGAGGCTGGGGTCGCTTGGCAGGGCTCCGACCAGGGTGACTGTGCCTGTGGTACGGCCGTGGGGGCGGCCGAGGGCGGCATCGGCCGCGGCGCGGAGGCCGGAGCGGCAGGGAGCGGTGGCGCCGCCGCAGGAAGCGGCGCACGCAGGGCCTCAAGGGCCCGACCTAGGGTTTCAGCGAGGGCAGCGCGGAGCTCAGGACAAAGGGGGGGCGGCCCCCGCTTCGTCGGTAGACCAGAGATTCAGGCCCCTCCTGGTTGTACAAGTGAACCCATCGTTGGACCGTCTCGTCCTCTCGTCCGATTCGGACGGCGACCGCAGCGGCGCAAAGGCCCTGGGTGATGTCATAGAGGGCCAGGAAGCGCTCTCGGGTTCGCTCATGCGGCGCATGGACAG
>CAZFUK010001046.1:0-1530 GCA_964522005.1 uncultured Anaerolineales bacterium
TGACGACCCCACCCTGCACCTGCCCTTCGACCCCGAGTCTGACCCCGACAAGGTCCCCAAAGCCATGTGCTACGTGGACCTGCGCTGGGCTCCGGTCGTCGTCGACCCCGAGGCCAACGAGCTCGACGCCCGCCTCAACCAGGTGCTCGCCGTCGCCACCTATCTGAAGCAGGTCCTCTCCGAGTTCCTCACCCGCAAGCTGGACGGCGAGGTCATGATGCTCGACCTCCAGTTCCAGTTCGACCGCGGCGTCGAGCTCGGCAACGCCGATCTGTTCATGCTCATCAGCTCTCTCTATGAGCATGCCCAGATTGGCAAAGAAGCCGCCGCCGCGGCAGAGGCCCGTACGGCCGCCCTGCTCGAACAGGCCCGCATCGCCGAGAGCCGCCTGCTCATCGTCGGCGAGGAGGAGACCGTCCCCCAGTGGGTCAAGATCGGCGCCCTGCAGGACGGCCGCCACGTGGCCCTGTCCACCCACAGGCCCCAAGTGACCCTCTTATTAGGCAATCAAGGCTGGGGCAAAAGCCATTTCGGCATGGTCGTGGCCGAAGGGCTGCTGCTGCCCACCCTGGGCCTGTCCCGCCGGACACACAGGGGCGTGGTCATCTTCCTGTCCAGCGAGTGGCGCCAGGGCACCATGCGCCACCCCGGCCTCAGCGGCTTTTATCCAAATCAGAACGCCGCCCAGCTGTCCCAGCTGGAGACCTACTACAACATGCAGGCCCAGAAGAACGCGGCCTTCACCCACGGCACCATGCTGTGCCTGCCCGGCACCGCCGAGCAGTACCAGACCCGCTACGCCGCCCTGGTCGAGCGCGGCCTGAAGATCCACGAGGCGCGCCTCAACCCCCGCGAGTTCGGCCAGTTCGGCCTGGGCATCCTGCTGTCGGGCGGCAACGAGAGCCTGGGCCGCTCGCGCCCGCAGTACCGCGCCTTCCTGCAGAGCCTGATCGCCAACCACGGCGAGGACGTGACGCCCGAGGACCTGCTCAAGGAGCTGGACCGCTCGCACCTGAACCGCGACATCCGCGACCGCCTGGCCACCCAGATCCAGTTCGTGGACCGCTTCACCAGCGGGGACGAGTACCTGGTGGACCACCTGAAGGACAACAACGCCCTGTTCTTGACCTTCGAGAGCCGCAGCCTCTCGCAAGACCAGGTGCTGCCGCTGCTGGCGACGAACATGAACGCGCTGTCACGGCCCTTGCGCAACGGCGAAGACCCGCCGCGGTGGTTCTTCTTCGACGAGCTGATGAAGCTTTTGTGCAACGAGGCGATGGAGGAGGCGATGTTCGAGGTGGCGCAAGAGATGCGGCACCGGCCAAACTCGCTGGTGGCGTGCGCCCAGCGGCCGAGCGGCATCAAGGCGGGGTTCCTGGGGCAGGCGACGGTGGTGGTGGTGTTCCGCATGCAGTCGGAGGCCGAGGTGCGGGTGCTGAAGGGCCAGGTGGGCGGCCTGCAGAGCATCGACTTCGAGGACATCCGGCGGCTGGGTCGCGGGCAGGGGTACCTGTGCGGGCAGCGGGCGAC
>CAZFUK010001047.1:0-964 GCA_964522005.1 uncultured Anaerolineales bacterium
ACCCACGCCGACGACCGCCCCGACAGAAATCGTCGCCACCCCTGAAGCAAGCGCCACCCCATACCCTGTCATGGCTACGCCGCGTGGCGACAGCCCGGGGCGGATCTCCGGTCATGCCTGGCGAGACGTGTGCATCGCCGAGCAGGGCGGCACCGCCCCAGAGGATCTGGTCAACTGCGTGGCCAACCCCGATGGCACTTCCCACGCCGATGGCATTCGTGAGGACGGCGAGCCCGTTCTGGCCGGTGTGCGTCTCATGCTCGGCGCCGGCGCCTGCCCGGCATCCGGGCTGGCGGAGGCCACGACCGATTCGCAGGGGGCCTACACTTTCGCTGACCTCGCGCCTGGCGATTACTGCGTCACCGTCGACCCGACCACGGGCCTGATCGAAACGGTTTTGATCAACGGCGGATCGGCCCAGCCCATGCTCGAAACACCCGGATTCTCCGTGCGAGTTGACTCCGGTGACGACGTGGTGGACGTTGACTTCGGCTGGGACTATCTGTTTGCGCCCGGCACCGTCAACCAGGACTCGACGGGCACGTGTTCCTTCAAAGCCTCGTTCGTCGAAGATGTCACGATTCCGGATCACACGCGTGTCGCGCCCGGTACGGCGTTCGTCAAGACCTGGAAGATCCGCAACGACGGCACCTGCAGTTGGGGACCCGATTACGTCATCCGCAGTCTGGTCTTCGTGGGCGGTGACGCGCTCAATGCTCAGATGGACGGCCACATCCTCACGGTGGTCGACCCGGGCGACACGGTTGATGTTTCGGTCTCCCTCATCGCGCCTGCGCAATCTGGTGAGTATGTGGGCGAGTGGCGCCTGGACGCCGGAAGCCTCGGAACCATCGGTGTCGGACCGAACGATGCGTCGTTGACCGTCGACATCGTGGTGGGGCCTTAGCTCGGACGAGGGCGTCTGTATTCGTTCGACCCGTCGCCACGCCGCCGCCAATCGGGC
>CAZFUK010001047.1:974-1524 GCA_964522005.1 uncultured Anaerolineales bacterium
TGGCGGGTTGGGGGGGTTGTGTTTTGGTTCCCCCGGGCGCCCGGCCGCCCCCTTGGGGGGGGGGGGGGGGCGACGTCCCTGCCCGACACCGAGTCTGCTGTCAGTTTGGCGTGCTCTTCCTCTCTCGTCGATCCACCTCGGACCATTTTCTCAATTGAGTCGGCCACCCTGTCGATTGGGCGGCTCGTCGTTCGTATTAATGACAAATCACGCGCTAATCCGGGCGCACGGGGGAATGAACGATGGCTCGCATCTTTGTGCTCAATCACGTCAGCCTCGACGGCGTCATGCAGGCGCCGTCTGGCCCCGAAGAAGACCCGCGCAACGGTTTCGTGCACGGCGGCTGGGCGATGCCGCGCGGCGCCATGCTCGGCCTTGACGCGCGGCCGCCCGAAACGGTGGGTGGTCTGCTCTTCGGCCGCCACACGTACGAGAGCTTTTTCGCGTACTGGCCCAAACAGACCGATAACCCGTTCACGGGCCTGCTCAACATGATGCCGAAGTTCGTGGCGTCGCGGACGCTGACGGACCCACTCCCGTGGCAGAACTC
>CAZFUK010001048.1:0-1522 GCA_964522005.1 uncultured Anaerolineales bacterium
TTCCCTCAAGGTGCTGCGCTTCGGTAGGGGGCGCCTCTCCAGCGGGAGTTCCGCTCGATAGGCGAGAGCGTTAGCAGCTAGCTAGGCAGAAGGATAATTATAGCATACTTAGCGTAGGATGCCATTCCCACGCTTCGATAGGTCAGCTCAGCTGTCAATCTGGGCTGGCGCCACACCCGTCTCCCAACTCTCGCGCTTCTGTCGCAACGTGATGCGACGCGGGGCAATGGCGCGATCCGAGGACCAGGGGGCGTAGGGGGCCTGAATCAGCCCGGCCAGGGCGCGCAGGACGAAATCGTAGTTGACGCGCCAGCCGGCGAAGTCGCGCCAGGCCTGGTCGCGGTCCTCTTTGAGCGGGACGCCCTCCGCCGCCAGATCATCCAGCGCCCGCTCGAACTCAGCCCGGGTGACGCCGATGGGGTCGTCGGGGTGGGGGTAGGGGTTGTGGGGGATATTGAAGTAGGCGGCAATCTGGCGCAGGCACAGGTAACCCGCGCGGAGGCAGAGGTGGGCATTGGGGTCGTTGGGCATGGCGACGGCCGACAGTGACAGAGCCGCCGCGTCCAGGACGGCCCCGGCTGAGGTGATCCAGGACTGGCGGGGCTGGTGCGAGCGGAAGAAGGATAGGACGGGCAGGGTGGTATGGCTCTCTTCCATCTCGGCAAACATCGCCTCCCAGGTCACCCAGACCTCGTTCAGTCGGTCCATACCCCGAAAGCGGTAGAAGCGCTTGATCATCTCGACGGCCGACGGCGGGTTACCGGCCCGAACCTCCAGCATGGTCACGGCGGCTTCGCGTTTCGAGAACGCACTGTAGATGGTCGGCAGATAGGCAATGAGCAGGGCGACCAGAATCAACCCCAGCGTAGCTTCGGAGAACGCGAGCAGCGTGGTCGGCAGGTCGGTGACGGGGGCGAAGCCCAGCGTCAGGAGGGACGAGCCGCTGGTCGCGTAGGCCTGGCCCCACGAGGCCACCCCCAGCGCCCAAAACATACCCGTGTAGCCCAACTGCACCAGCCCCAGCCAGACGACGGGCATGATCAGCAGTGTCACCGGGGCGTAAAGCGCGAGGATGCGGTCACGGTCCTCGAAGCGGCGGGCGCGCTTGAGCCAGAGGCGGAAGACCTGGAACGAGGTCATAAAGATGATCCGGGTCAGGACATCGTTGATGCCGCGCGGGACGACAAAGGTGCGGATGGCAGACGCCAGGGTAAACACGACCAGGGCGGCGCCCAGGCCAAAGACAAGGAGGTGCGCAAGCAGCATGGCTAGCCTCTCAGGGTAACGGTGGAGTCGTGTTATCTTAACCGAAACCTGCTCCAACGCCAACCCCATGGGACCGGCTTTATGCCCCGGCGAAAGACCGCGCCCTGTCACTCACTCAGAGAGGCAACAGCCTGCCCTATATCTCGGCAGGCCTGGCGTATTAACCCCCTGTGGGACCACCCGGGTGATGTCAGGGAGCGCTCTATGCGGGTTCACGCGGTCCAGACGGGGACGGTGCGGGTCAAATCAGCCCACC
>CAZFUK010001049.1:0-1520 GCA_964522005.1 uncultured Anaerolineales bacterium
TAGGGGGCGTCCGAGGCAAGTATTACAAAGCCAGGCGCGAAGGCTATACCGTCAAAATCGCCCACGAAGATGGCACCGTCGAGTATCACCACTACAAGCCCCTGGAGGGAACGGTCGCCATTGATCGCGATGTGCGGGAATACTTCCCCGACGCCGAGGCGGTGAATACTGCCCTACGCGGGCTAATCGCCCTGATACCCAAACAGCGTGAAGCTGACCCCGTTACAGAGACAAATGTGGCCGAAGCCCAACCTGAGTTGGTGGGACAATAAACGATTGAGGTAGAGGACGCCGTGCTTTCCCGACAAGACTACATTGAATTTCTCCTGGACCACTATCAGAACCCGCGTCACCACGGCAAGCTCGAAGACGCCGATGTCGTGCGCCCGGGCGGCAACCCCGGCTGCGGCGATGTCGTCACTCTGTACCTCAAGGTAGACCCGCAGACCGAGAAGCTGAGCGAGTTGACCTTCGAGGGCGAAGGCTGCACCATCAGCCAGGCGTCGGCGTCAGTGCTGACCGAGCTGGTCGAGGGCATGACGCTGACCGAGATCGAGGACATGGGCCACGACGACCTGCTCGACACCCTCGGCCGCGACGTGGTCATGTCCCGCCCGCGCTGCGCCATGCTCTCCCTCGACACCCTCAAGAGCGCGGTGCGCGAGTACCGCCAGCAGCAGCGCCAGGCCGAGGCAGATCGAGAGTAGCCAGACGTGAGGTTGGGCACGGGCAGAGGGGAGCGAAGCATGGCGGCGCAGGCTAAAGTTCGCTATACACCTCAAGAATACCTCGCCCTGGAACGCCAGGTGGAGGCCAAAAGCGAGTACATCCAGGGCGAAATCTTCGCGATGGCCGGCGGGAGCGAGGACCATAACCTGATTCTGCTGAGCATCGCCAGCGAACTCCGCAATCAGCTCAAAGGGAAGCCGTGCCGCGTCTATCCTAGCGACATGCGCGTGTGGATACCGGCCTATGAGAAGTACACCTACCCCGACGTCACCGTCGTCTGCGGCCAGCCCCAGTTTCAGGACGAGGTGCGGGATACGCCCCTGAACCCCACTGTGATCGTTGAGGTCCTGTCCCCTTCGACCGAGAAGGATGATCGCGGTAAGAAGTTTGAACGGTATAAATCATTACCATCGGTGACTGATTACATTCTTGTGGCTCAAGACGAAGCCCTGATGGACCATTATGCGCGTCAGCCGCATGACCAGTGGCTGCTGACCACGGCGCGGGGCCGCGATAGTCAGCTTCCCATCACCAATATCGGCTGCACGCTCTGGCTTTCAGAAGTGTACGACAAAGTCGAATTTGCCGCTGACTAGCCCCCTGCCAGGGGCTTTAGGAGATAACGAGGCTTCTGTATGACTACACCTGCTGTCGTGTCCTACGACCAGACTGACCTGCTCGACGTGGAGCGCATCCGCGCCGACTTCCCCGTGCTCCAGCGTACGGTCAACGGCGTCCCCTTGATCTACCTGGACAACGCCGCCACGTCGCAGAAGCCGGCGGTGGTCATC
>CAZFUK010001050.1:0-1519 GCA_964522005.1 uncultured Anaerolineales bacterium
GGCCGCCAGCCAGCTCCCCGACGCCGAGGGCATGGCCCGGCACCTGTTGCGCCTCCAGCCCGTAACCGAGGCGCACTTTGACGAGCTCTTCCCGCGAGGCCGCAAGGGGCCGCTCCTCGTCGTCCGCGATGAGCACGGCCGCATCCTGTGCGCAAAGGAGGTGGAGGACCGCAAGGCCGAACAGGTGGTCGCCTTCCTGGAGGAGCTCAAGGCCTGGGGCTTCGCCTTCCGGACCTTCTACATCGACCACTACGAGCCGTACGAGCAGGCCATCGCCCGCGTCTTCCCCGAGGCGCACATCCAGCACGACTACTTCCATATCCTGCAGAACGCCTGGCGCAAGGTGTGGAAGGCCTTCGTCGCCCATCGCAAGGACATCAAGCGCCGCAGCCAGGCCGTGGACACGCCCTGGTACGCCGCGAAGCTGGAGGCCCTGGCCGCGCGCCTGTGGGACAAGCGCGGGCTGCTGTTCACCGCCGAGGATCACCTCACCGATGAGCAACGCGAGGAGCTGGCCGACCTGCTCCAGCAGGACCCCTGGCTCGGCACCATGCGCGCCTTCCTTGGCCGCGTGCGGGGCATCTTCACGGACGCCCAGGGCGAGCTTGGCGCCCGGCAGCGGCTGGGCCGCCTCCGCGTCTTCGCCGACCGGCAGAAGCACACGGTCTTCGCCAAGGTCGTCCAGTTCCTCGACGGCCGCTTCGACAACATGATCACGTTCCTGCGCGTCCCCGGCGTGCAGCGCAACTCGGTGGCGGAGACCGGTATGCGCACCCTCCGCCGCCTGGAGCAGGGCCACGATGGCTTTCGCTCCGCAGCTTCCCGCGATGCCTACCTCCGCCTGTTCCAGGCCATCCGCTACTGCGGCTGGTCGGTGCATCGCCGCGACCCCACCCTCGGCCTGCCGGCGCCGTCCTGAGCGCCTCGCTCCTCCTCCGACATCCTGCGGCCCGACGTCAGCGCTCAGGCGGAGCCTCGTGCTCCGCTGCTCGCCTGCGCCGCCACCGCGCCTCGCCGCCGCGGGTCTCCATGGCTGATCACGCCGACGTGACTCCGTCTCGGGGGATCCACCCGCCCTGACGGGTCAGGTGGGACAGTCTCAGATTTCACGACGGTCCTCCACAAAAGCGGCGTGGCGCGCCCGTGGGATGTGATCAGGTTCAGGGCGATGGTGCTCTGGTCGTCATGGTCGTGGTCGGTCCAGTCGAGCGCCACGAGGATCTCCTTGCGATCGCCCAGCACGAAGGGGAGCCAGAGGGCCTGGAGGTCCCAGACCACGATGCCCTGGTTGCTGAGCAGACGGTCCACCTGCTTGATGGCGTGCTTGGGGTTGACGTCCCGCGCCTCGGCCATGCCCAGGCCGATAGCGTGGACGGCCAGCGACGCGCTGTGCAGCACACCCAGCGTCGCGTGGGTCAACGACAGCACACGCTTGGCGTGGAGATCCTCGGCGAAGAGGGACGTGAGTGTCTTGTGGACCTGTTGCTCGTTGAGGGTCGCGGGCTTGGGCACGGCTGCA
>CAZFUK010001051.1:0-1517 GCA_964522005.1 uncultured Anaerolineales bacterium
AAGAAGGGGGCCATTGATAGCGCGGCGGCGCTGAAGGACCTGAAGGACGCCCTGAACGACGGGTCTATCTCCGTCGAGAAGAAGAACCAGGCGCTCCAGGCCCTCGGCCTGAGCTACACCAAGGAGGGCGGCAAGGTGCTGCCCTTCATCAACATCGCCGAGCAGTTCCGGTCCAAGATGGCTGGCATGTCCGAGAGCGAGAAGGTGGCCGCCGCCTCGGCCATCGTCGGTCAGGAGGCCATGTCGGGCTTCCTGGCTATCGTCAACGCGAGTGACGAAGACTTCAACAAGATGAAGTCGAGCATGGAGGGGGCAGGCGGGGCGACCGATAAATTCTCCAACGCCATGAACAAGGGCCTCGGCTTCCAGATGCAGCAGCTACAGGGCAGCATGGAGACCCTGATGATCTCCGTCTTCCTCAAGCTCTCGCCCATTCTAGAGGACCTGACGCTCAAAGCGACGGGCGTCGTCAACGCCGTGATTGACTGGGTGACACAGAACCCGCAACTAGCGACAACGCTGGGTATGGTGCTGGCCGGACTGGGGATTTTGGGACCCATCATCGGTGGGGTGATGCTCGCCATCGGCGCGCTGATGTCGCCGGTGACCCTCGTCATCGCCGGGATTGCCTTGCTGGCCTTCGCCTGGCTCAACAACTTCATGGGCATCCGCACGGCGACCGAGCAAGCCTGGGCCTTCCTCCAGCCGATTTTTGCCACCTTGGGCGACTGGCTGAGCACCAACCTACCCCTGGCCGGCCAGGCGCTGACCGATTTCTGGAATAACACCCTCTACCCGGCCCTCCAATCGGTCGGCAATTTTGTCAACGACCCCCTGCTGCCCTTTTTCAAGGCGCTGGCCTCGGTCGGTCTGGCCGCCATTGAGAAGGGCGCGGAGGCGGCGGGCAACGTGTGGGACCGCTATCTGAAGCCCGCGCTGGAGAGTATCGGGGATGTGATTTACAAGAACGCAGGCCCGGCGCTCCAGTGGCTCAAGGACGAAGTGCTCAAGCCCCTCCAGGGCGTGTTCGACAGCGTCGGCCAGGCCATTCGGGACGCGACGAGCTGGCTGCGTGACCTGGCCGACCGGATTTCGCGCTTCGAGTTGCCCGACTGGCTGCAACGGCATAGCCCCGCGCCCATCGAACAGACGTTCACGGGCTGGGCGGCGGGTATTCGGGACGTGCGCGAGGGGCTGCGCGACCTCGACATGCCGAGCCTGCCGAGCGGGTGGGGTGGGGTGGGCCGCCCGATGGCCGTCCCGGCGCTGGCCGGGGGGCCGCAGGTGAGCGTCGTGGTTCACGCGCGGGTAGACAACGCGGTGGACGTGGAGATGCTGGGGCACCGCGTGGCGGGACTCATCGCGGCGAGAATGAGATGAGCTATCAGCAGTCAGTGGTCAGCTATCAGGCTGAGGGCTGAGGGCTGAGGGCTGAGGGCTGAGGGCTGAGGGCTTCCAATGGGCTACAGTGTGCGGATTGGCGACGGTACGAGCTACGTGACCCTGACGGATGGGAC
>CAZFUK010001052.1:0-1516 GCA_964522005.1 uncultured Anaerolineales bacterium
CGATGTCGGAGCGCTTGAGGGCCGGCGCGTCGTTGACGCCGTCGCCGGTCATGGCGACGATGTGACCCTGGCGCTGGAGGGCTTCCACAATGCGCAGCTTGTGGGCCGGGTCCACGCGGGCGTAGACGCTGACCTCGCGCACCGCCTGATCCAGCCCGGCGTCGTCGAGCTTGTTCAGGTCGGCCCCACTCAGGACGCGGTCGCCGGGCTGCGCCAGGCCAATCGCCCGCGCAATCGCCAGGGCGGTCGTGGCGTGGTCGCCGGTAATCATGATGGGGCGGATGCCGGCGCGCTTCGCCTCAGCCACGGCGGCCGGCGCTTCGAGGCGCGGCGGGTCAATGATGCCCACCAGCCCCAGGAACACCAGGTCGTTCTCCACGGTCTCCGAGGCATACTCCACCCCATCGCCCGCATCGGCGTCCAGCGCGCGGTAGGCCAGGCCCAGCGTGCGCAGCGCCTGCCCGCCCAGGTCCTCGTTCACCTGGCGGATGCGGGCGCGGTCGGCGGCGGTCAACTCGCGCACCACGCCCTCGTCGCGCACCCAGCGGCAGGCGCGCAGCACCACATCCGGCGCGCCTTTGATGTTCGCCACCAGGCGGCCGTTGACGCGGCCCAGGTCCAGGTCGGCGACGAGGCCTGTCTCGGCCTGAACGTCCACCAGGCCGTGAATCGTCGTCATTAGCTTGCGCTCGGACGAGAACGGTATCTCGCCCACGCGCGGTTCGGCCTGCGCCAGGATTTCCTGGGTCAAGCCTGCCTTCATTGCCAGGACGAGCAGCGCCGCTTCCGTAGGGTCGCCGTCGGCGCGCCAGGCGCCGTCCACCGCCACGACCTGGGCGTCGTTGCACAGTGCGCCGACGCTGAGGGTCCAGGCCAGGTCGGAGGGGTGGGCCGGCGTGTCGAGGGGGGTGAGGTCGCCTTCGGGGATGTAGCCCTCGCCGCTGACGGCGTAGCGGTGGCCCACCCCGACCAGTAGTTCGCGCACGGCCATCTCGTTGCGGGTCAGGGTGCCCGTCTTGTCGGTGCAGATAACGGTCGCCGAGCCGAGCGTCTCGACGGCGGGCAGCTTGCGCACAATGGCGCGGCGTTCGGCCATACGGCGCACGCCAATCGCCAGGGCCACCGTCACAATGGCGGGCAGGCCCTCGGGGATGGCCGCGACGGCCAGGGCCACGGCGAACAGGAACATGGCGAGCATGGCCTCGAACGAGGTCGCGCCGCGCGCCACGACGCCCGTGACAAAGACAATCACCGAGATGACGAGGACCAGGAGGCCCAGTTGCCGACCGACACGCGCCAACTCCTTCTGGAGGGGGGTGTCGCTGGAGTCGGCGCGCTGGATGAGGCCGGCGATGGCGCCCATCTCGGTCGCCATGCCGGTCGCCGTCGCCAGGGCCAGCCCACGGCCATAGGTCGCCGCGCTGCCCATGTAGACCATGTTGACACGGTCGCCCAGGGGGCGCTCGCCGTCCAGGGCCATGACGCCTTTGCTGACCGGGACGCTCTCGCCGGTCAG
>CAZFUK010001053.1:0-1508 GCA_964522005.1 uncultured Anaerolineales bacterium
GAACATCTCCGACGAGCTAGCCTGGTAGAAGCGAATCTCCGGGTCTACCATGCGCACCGCATCGAGGATGCGCGTCACGCCCAGCCCGGTCACCTCACCCGTCAGCACGGGCTGCCGCCACGACGTGGGCACGAAACTCTGCGCCGCCAGGTTGTAGACCTCGGCCGGGCGGTGCTCGCGCAGAATCGCCATCAGCGAGACCTCGTCCATCAGGTCACCCGCGACGAGCTTGACTCGCTCCTGGATGTGGCGGATGCGGTCAAAGTTGACGGTGCTACTGCGGCGCACCATCCCAATGACGTCATAGCCCTGTTCCAGCAAGAACTCGGCCAGATAGGAGCCATCCTGGCCGGTGATGCCGGTGACGAGGGCGCACTTACGCTTAGACACGGCTGTGTTCCTTCCTCATAGTAATACGTGATGCGTGAATGCGTATTTCGTAGTGCGTATTCCGTATTTCTCTTTCCGAGATACGAAATACGCATCACGCATTACGTAGATTTAACTCGCTCCCGCCAATCGTCCAGGATGTCGCGCACGGTCTGCTCGAAGGGAATGGTCGGTTCCCAGCCCGTCGCCGCCCGCAGCCGCGCGGGGTCGCAGACGGTGACCGCCACATCGGCCGGGCGAAACAGTTGGGGGTCCACTTCCACCCGCACCGCGACCCGGCTCAAGCCAATGAGAATGTCCAGCAGGGTCTGGATTGGACGCGCCGTCCCAGAGCCGATATTATAGACCTCACCGGGCGCCCCCTGCTGGAGGACGAGCCAGTAGGCGCGGACAACGTCCCGCACGTCGGTGTAGTCGCGGGCGACGGCCAGGTTGCCCACGCGCAGGACCGGCTCGCGCCGCCCAGCCTCGATCTCGGCGATCTGCCGCGCCCAACTGGCGGCGACATAGTCGGGCTTCTGGCGCGGGCCGATGTGGGGGAAGGGGCGCACGCGGACCGCCTGGACCTGGTGGCTCAGGAAGTATTGCAGGCCCAGCATATCCTGGGCGATCTTGCTGACGGCGTAGGGGCTGACGGGGCGGAGGGGGGTGTCCTCGTCCACGGGCATGTCTTCGAGCCGAACCGCCCCGTACTCCTGCTCTGACCCGACCACCAGGATGCGTGTCGCCGCGCGGCGCTCGGCCAGGGCCGTCAGCAGGTTCACCTGGGCGTGGATGTTGGTCTCCAGCGTGGCCCACGGGTCGCGCCACGACACCGGCACGCCGGCCTGGGCGGCCAGGTGGAACACCAGGTCTGGCGCGACGCTGTCCAGCACCCGGCCCACGGCCGCCGCGTCGCGCAGGTCGGCCTCGACCGGTTGCACCCCGTCCACCAGACCGGGCGCGGCCTGGCGGACGACGCCCCAGACCTGGCACGCGGTTTGATGGAGGATATAGTCAGCCAGATGGCTGCCCGCGAACCCCGAGACCCCGGTAATCAGGACACGCACGAGTCCTCCCCTTTCTCCAGCCCGCAATCATACTCGGAGACAGGGGTAAAGGCAAACACAGGAAGAGGC
>CAZFUK010001054.1:0-1505 GCA_964522005.1 uncultured Anaerolineales bacterium
CCCCCCTCAATCGCTTCAGTTCAGCCCGTGCCCAGGCGCGCCGGCCGTCGTTCAACTTCGGCTGCTCCAGCAGGGCCTGGAGGATGGCAATCCGACGCGCCAGGTCGGACAGCGGGGCGGGCGGGTCAGTGGCGGGCATGGGATGTAGGATCACAGTAGCGCCTCCTGTTGGGCCTGTTCGGCCTGGCGTACCAGCTTGCGCCCGTCGCGCGCGCTCATGCGGCCAAAGACGAGGCGGGCGGGTTCGGGTGTCGGCGCAGGTTCAGGCGCGGGTGTCGGCGCGGGGTTGGCGGGCAGGGCGCGCTGGCGTTCAAACTCGCTCATGGCGACGGTCGCTAGTTCCAGCGTCTCGCGCGTGTACTCGACACTCAGTGTGCCGTCGGCGTTGCGGCGGTGACGACCGATGGCAGCGACGCCGGGCATGTTGGGCGGCCAGGTGATGACAATGGTTTGGTGCTTGGACCAGTAGCCGCTGTCGAGGGCGGGAATGGCGCTCATAGGCTCACCCCTGCGGCACTCAGCGCGGCGCGCAGGCCCTCGGCGCGGGCGCGGATGGCGGCTTGCATCTCAGCGGGTTCCAGGGCGGGCGCCCACTCCGCCAACTCTTCGATGTCAGCAGCGGCTTCCTCGATGACGGCGCGCAGGTCGGCGGCGGGGTCGGACTGGCATAAGGTCAGACCACGAGCAATTCGCTCTCGCTTGCGGATGTAGCCTCGCTCTTCGAGCCGCCGTAGGTCGCGGTGGACCTCGGACTTTGAGGAGACACCGACAACGCTCATGATTTCATCGGTAGACGGGGCGTAGCCGTGTTGCCGGATGTACTCCTGGAGATAGGCCAGGATGCGTTGCTGGCGATTGGTCAGGGCGTCTCGCGGTTTCATAGGCTCTGCCTCACCACCTGGATAACCGTCTCGTAGGCTCGATCAGCCGCCTGGTAGTCGGCGGTCAGGCGGGCGCGTTGGCGCTCAAGGCGGGCGACGGCGTGTTCGCGCAGGACGGGCGACGGGTGGGTGATAATGCGCTCCGCATATTCCACCGCGTCTACCCCAGTGCACATCGGTTCGACCAGACGGTAGAGGGCGGTGGCGGCCTGGGCAAAGGCCGCGCGTTGGTCCCGGCGGGGCGTGGGACGCAAGGCGAGCAAACGCAGGGGACGACGGGCAAATTTAAGCATGGGGAGCCTCCGTGCTGTCCAGGCACACGACCTGATACCCGCCGTGACGGGTGCGGCCTACTACGCGCAGCCCGGCCCGCGCCAGGCGCTTATTGAGATTGTGGACGGTCACATGAACTAAAGTCGAGGAACCTGGGAGGGCGTCGCCCCACGCGCGGGCGAGCCAGTCGGTCTTGACAAAGCCGTCGGGGGTGACGGCGTCCGGCGGCGTATTGCTTAATCTTTGCCACACTAACCGCTGTTGGCGGGTTAGGTGGTTGACAATGGCCTGGTCATAGTGTATCATGGAGGTGTCTTTAATCCCCCCTTCGGTATTGGGTCCCTCATCGCG
>CAZFUK010001055.1:0-1503 GCA_964522005.1 uncultured Anaerolineales bacterium
GCGTATCTGAAACGTAGGCGAATCGTCTATCACGGTGGACGACCGGGGGAGACAGGGTGGGGCCTAATGTCCCCCGGGTCGAATGGAATGGCCGACGGCGCGGTAGGGGGACACCGGGCGGTCAGGCCAGCATGGAGTGCGCCGCCACACCGTGATGACCATGACATTACACCTCTCAGCGGTTGAGAAGCCCCCGTCGGTCGCCCCAGACCGCACGAGTTACCTGTTTGGGCGTTACTACGACGGTCTGTACCGTTACCTGTGCTACCTGACCAACGATACGGAGAATGCCGAGGACTTCGCCAACGAGGTCTTTCTGCGCTTGTTCCGCGCGTTGCAGACGGGAGCGGTAGCGCCCGAAGCCCTGCCCGGTTGGCTCTATCGCGTGGCCCGCAACCTGGTGATTGACGACTATCGCCGGCACACGCCGACGATGACCGAATTGCCGAGCGACGAGCCACTGCTGGTGACGCCGGCCGACGACCACTTCACCCACCACGAAGTGCGCGTCGTGTTCGACCGGCTCACGCCTGAGCAGCAGCAGGTGCTGTACCTCCGCTTTGTCGAGGGCTTCGAACCTAGCGAAATCGCCGGACTGATGGGCAAGAGCGCCGGGGCGGTCAAGCAGTTACAGTACCGTGCCCTGGCGACCTTGCGTCGTCTGTTGCGGCAAGATGGCTATAATCCGTAGCCACCCCCGTATCTTTTTCGCCACGTGCTCGTATGTCCGGTAAGCTACGCACGCCTGGTGCGCCGGCCCCTGTTGCTATACCACGGTTGCGTCCGGCTGAGGCTGGGCGACTGGACATAGGGCCATATGCTGAAAGACATTGTTCGAACCCTCGTTCGGCTTCCCTACCGACACGACCGTCCCGCGCGTCTGGGCATCGTGGCCAATACGTATGGTGTCCTGCCGTCTGAAGTCGCCGCCGAGTTAGCCGGCGTTGACCTGATTCTCCACGCCGGGGACGTGGGCGAGATCACGGTCATCACCCGGCTCGAAGCCATCGCGCCGGTCATTGCCGTCGCCGGTGACTTCGACCGCCGCACCCGCCTGCCCCAGCATCGCCTGCTCCACATCCACGGCAAGACCATCGCCCTCACCCACGGCCACACCCTGCGCAGCCTCGGCACCGCCCTGCGCACGTTTATCGCCGACGACGTCTCCGAGTCGCGCAACCAGACCTACGCCGAACTGCTCAACTTCTTCCCGCCCGTGGACTGTGTCGTGTTCGCCCACCCCGCCACGGCCTGCCGTGTGCGCCTGGACGAGACCCTGGTGTTTAACCCGGGTCCGGTCTTCAGCAGCGCCGCCGACCAGCCCCTCCCCTCGCCCAGCCTGGGCATCATTACCCTGGGCCGCGTGGTAGACGGCACGCTGATTCAGACGGGCGACACGCCCGCCTCCGCGCCCCGCCTCGCCCCGGCCAATTGAAGCCAGCCGACCCAAATCCTAACGAGGTTTGATTGTCAAACTCGTAATGGTGAGGTAGGGGCGGGGTT
>CAZFUK010001056.1:0-1501 GCA_964522005.1 uncultured Anaerolineales bacterium
GACCGGACCCTGGCTGATCCAATGCACCATGCCCGCCGCCTACACCCTGGACTCCTTGCCCGAGCCCATCGACGTGCGCGTCCATCTGCGCGCGGAGCCACCGCGGCGCGTGGCGGCGTACCGCTATTCGGGCGGCTGGTCGACCGGCCGCTACGAACAGAAGCTCGCGCAACTCACCGATGCCCTGGTCCGCCACGGCCTGGCGGTGGTCGGCACGCCCGTCTGGGCGCGCTACAACCCGCCCATCACCCCCTGGTTCCTACGGCGCAACGAGATCTTGGTGCCGATAGCCGGGTAGGGTGGACGCCTCAGGTCCCCAAGGGGCGGGTCTCACAGGTCGGATCCAGCCAGCAGGCCAAGAGCCCGCAGAGCGCCACACCCACCGCGTTGCCGATGCCGTGCCAGAGGGACATCTGGGGGATGGTCGGCGTCCAGGGCAGCCAGCCGCGTGCTGCGTAGGCCGCGGCCAGGCCCATCGTCCCCAGCAGCGTGGCGCCGACGACCAGGCGTAGAACGCGCACGGGTCGCGGTGATGTCGCCCCTTCGGACCCCAAGGCCAGCCCCAGGTGGACGACGCCGACCAGCAGCGCGCCGGCGATCATCGGCAAGGCGAACAGCGTCTCCACCCAGTGGGGGGCTCCCAACTGGGCGGCGGTGATGCCGATGGCGGTCGATGGCGCGCCGAGGACGCTGATCACGGCCGTCGTTCGGGACAGTGCGGAGGGATAGGCTGCGGCGACCACGGCGGCGATGACGGGGACGATGAAGGCGGCGTAATGGAAGTGGATGGCGGTCAGGCGCACGACGAGCGGTGAGAAGCCGAGGGGGCGCAGGCCGAAGGCGTCGATGACCAGCCAGCCAGCGCCCACCGTCCACAGGAGGAGGGCCGCGCGAGCGACCGCTTGGGGCAGGGTCAGTACCCGCAAGCCATGAGATCCAGGGCTGTCCCGCCGCGCGGGCAGCAGTGCGGACAGGGCGACGATGGCGACGAGTGCGGCGTAGCCGACGGAGCCGAAGCCCAGGCGCCAGCGGGCCGGCAGGGCCAGGGGGCTGAGGGCGAAGGTCAGGGCGACGGCCCAGGGCAGGCCGGCGACCGCGGCGGTCCACCGCGGCTCCAGGGCGTCGGCCGGCCTGGTGAAGGCCACGGCCAGAGGGAGGGCCAGGGTCAGCGCGAGGGCGATGCCGGCGCAGAGCAGGATCAGCAGCCCGCGGCCCAAGGGGTCGGCGCCGTCCGCGCCCGCACCGACGCCGGGCGCGAGGAGGGGAGCCAAGGCAACGAAGGGCACGCCCAGCAGCGCCGCGCGTCGAAAGACGTGACGGCGAGCATAGGCTTGCGCAGCCAGCTGCTCGCCTCGTTGGGGTGTCACGTTGCCTCCTGCATGCGCTTTGCCGACGCCGGCCCGAAGCGCAGCTGCAGCCGGCGGGTCAGCGGCCCGCCGAGCCGCGCCAGCCAGTGATGCGGGCGCGAGAAGGCCAGGACATCGTACCAGACCGTGCCATC